>JAOAFP010000186.1 GCA_026416215.1 Negativicutes bacterium
GAATACTACTTCCCGTCCTCCCCACCAAACGACGATGGTCAGTCCGATCGCTGCCATGAATTCAACCAGGGGGATGAACGCGGCCTTGAGGTACTGGATGCCGGTCAGGCTGCCGGTCACCCGCTGGATTTCCCGGTTAAACCGCTGGTATTCGTATTCTTCACGGTTGTAGCTCTGGACTTCCCTGATCGAGGCAATCGACTGCTGCAGCAGCGACACCACCGACTTCTGGGAAAGGTCGATCCGCTCGGCCAGCCGGACGATCCGGCGGTTAAAATTCTGGATCAGCAAAATTGTCGACGGAAGAATAAATATCGTGATCAGGGCCAGTCGCCAGTTAAGAACGATCATAATCGAAAATATAGCTGCCAGTGACAGGGTTTCAACGATCAGATCGGGTATGGCGTTGACCATTACCTGCTGCAAAAGAATCAGGTCGTCGACAAACAGGGAGATGGCAGTGCCGGCCGGCCGGTCGATAAAATAAGAAAAGCGCAGCTTGTTTAGCCGTTGGTACATTTCGCTGCGCAATTCCATAATTGTGGTGTTGCCCAGCCTGCTCATCAGCAGGCTGTAGGCCCAGGCGAACACCGCCCGCAGGGCGTAAATAGCGACGATAGCATAGGCGATGAACGCCAGTATTTTCAGGTCATGCCTTGCCAGGGCTCGGTCGATGAACATTTTGATGATCAGCGGGGCGGCCAGGCCGGCCAGACTGGAGAGAATCAGGCAGAGTATGCCCCCGCCAATCCGGCGGTAGTGGTGGCGGACAAACCTCTGCCAGTAAAATTTTAACATAGCTGCCGGCTAGACCCGGCCACGGCCGCTGTCGATGTCGCCGCTGTCGTAATCGATAAAGTACATCGGTCGCCGCTTTACTTCCTCAAATATCCGCCCGGTGTATTCACCGATCACCCCGATGCCGGCCAGCTGGATGGCGTTAAGCAGAAACAGGCCGGCCGCTACCGTGGCCCAGCCGGGAACAGCTTCATCGGTGAAAATTTTGATGTACAGGACGTGTCCGAACAGTCCAAACGACAGCATGGCCATCAGCAGCCCCAGGTAAAAGGCCAGCCGGAGCGGGGTGCGGGAATAGGCGGTTATGGCGTCGAGGGCAAAGTGAAGCATTTTTTTCAGCGAATACTTTGACTTGCCCTTGTGGCGGGCCAGGGCAGTGAATTCCACCTCAGCCTGCCGGTAACCTAGCGACTTGACCAGTCCCCGGATAAACCGGGCCCGCTCGCGAAACCGGCGGAAAGTCAGGACCACCTTGCGATCGAGCAGGCGAAAATCCGAGCTGCCATCCTTGAGTCTGATATCGGTCATGCGATTCATCAGGGCGTAGAACAGCGAGGATGTAAGTCGTTTAAACAGGGTGGCGTCGTCGGTCGAGCGGCGGATGGTCTGGACGACATCGTAACCCTGCTGCCATTTTGCAATCAGTTCGGGGATCAGGCCAGGCGGGTGCTGGCCGTCGCCGTCCATGCTGATGACCGCCTGGCCTTCGGCCTTGTCCAGTCCGCAAGTCAGGGCGACCATGTGACCGAAATTGCGGGCCAGAACGATCGCCCTGACCCGGTGGTCGGTGGCGGCCAGACTGCGGATGACTGCGGCCGTACCGTCGTTCGACCCATCATCGACAAAGATTATTTCGAACCGGTAGTCGTTCATCTCATCGATCACCGACCGCAACTGCCGGTACAGGTATGTTATGTTTTCTTTCTCGTTATACACCGGGATAACGATCGACACCGTACTCATTTGTCTTACCTCAATCCTACCTCTTAATCCGGTCGGGTACGGCTGACCACCGGACCGGGGGCGGTCACGGGTGGCGCAGCCGGTCGAGAAGCTGCCGGAAACAGCCGGGAAGTGGGGCGGTAAAAGTCAGTAGCCGGCCGTCGCCAGGGTGCGCAAAGCTCAGCCGGGCGGCGTGGAGGGCCTGCCCGCCGAACTCCCGGCCGACCAGCCGGTTGCCGTACAGCGGGTCGCCATAAACCGGCAAACCAATGTGGGCCAGGTGAACCCGGATCTGGTGGGTGCGGCCGCTGGCCAACTGGCACTTGAGCAGGCAGTGGCGACTGAACTGCTCAACGACGGTGAATGATGTCGAGGCCGGTTTGCCATCGGTCACCACCGACATTTTCAGGCGGTTTCTCCGGTCACGGCCAATCGGTCCGGTCACCGTGAATTGCCGGTTGGGGCTGTGTCCACAGGCCACTGCCAGGTACTCCCGGTGCATGATGCGGCGCTGCAGCGGGACAGCCAGCCGGCGGTGCGCTTCGTCATTCGTTGCCGCCACGATCAGACCGCTGGTGTCCTTGTCCAGCCGGTGGACAATCCCCTGTCGCATTACCC
>JAOAFP010000187.1 GCA_026416215.1 Negativicutes bacterium
GGTCAGGGCTGTCCTCAGGGTGACATTGCCGTGAAACCGGCGGTCGTAGTTCCCCCGTGAATAATCACCAAAGCTTACCGGGCTGTCATTTACCACGGTGATAAGAGTCATTCCGTTGACAAGGGCAGCCAGATAGACGACAGGTTTAAATGCTGAGCCGGGTTGCCGCTCGGCCATGGTTGCACGGTTGAACTGGTCATCTCCACGGCCGCCGACCATTGCCTTTATGTACCCGTTGTGGGGGTCTACAGCAACAATCGCAGCTTCGGGCTGACGGATGCCGTTTTTGTCCTTGTGATAGACGGGCAGAATGTCCAGCGCTTGTTCCGCCGCTTTCTGCATATCGGGATCCAGCGTAGTGTACACCCGGAGGCCGTCGCGGTAAACAGCGTCCTCACCATACTTTTCCACCAGCAGTTGCGTGACGTAGTCGACGAAGTAGGTGGCATATTTGCCGGTTGCATTGTCGGCCGGCTTAGGAACAGGCGGCAGAGGCTCAGTCTTTATTCTGGCAGCGGTGGCGGCATCGAGGTAGCCGTACTTGACCATCTGATCAAGCACCACGATCTGCCGCTGTTTAGTTGCCCCGGCGTTGTTTATTGGATTATAATAGTTCGGACTTTTGGGAATGCCGGCCAATACCGAGCACTCGGCCAGGTTTAGCTGCTCGGCCGGTTTGCCAAAGTACAGTTCCGAGGCGGCTTCCACCCCGTAGGCACCGTTGCCGAAGTATATCTGGTTCAGGTACATTTCGAGAATCTCGTCTTTGCTGTACTGCCGCTCAATCTGAAGCGCCAGGAAAATCTCCTGGATTTTCCTCCTGAAGGTCTGCTCCTGGGACAGCAGGGCATTGCGGGCCAGCTGCTGGGTAATGGTACTTGCCCCCTCACTGATGCCCTGGCCTTTTATATTGGCCCAGGCAGCCCGGATTATCCCCCGGGGGTCAATACCGATATGACTGTAAAAACGGGCATCCTCGGTGGCAATAAATGCATTCTTCAGGTTGGCCGGGATTTTGCCCAGCGGGACCGGAATCCGGTTCTCGACAGCGTGCACGGTGGTGATCAGATTCCCGTTTGCGTCGTAGATCTGGGATGAGGCGTCAGGCTGGATTTCGTTTTTGCCAACCGGCGAACTTCCCAGGCTGGCTGTTACAAAGCCGAGAACTATCCCTCCAAGAAGCACAGCCAGAGCTATTAGTATTGCAGTACAGCCCGCTTTCATTTCAGTTTCTCTCCCGAATGGTATCAGCTCCAACATTACGGCACCGGCTGCAGGACCCAAAATCCGGTTCGGGCTGAGCTTGGCCACGCTCATTATAACACGGCGGAACCCGGTTGGTAACTGACCGGACAACCGGGCACGCCGGCAAGGTCCGTCAGTGCACAGGCGAAAAAATATCGGAGGAGACATATGGCGTACAGGGTGGCGATATTGACGATCAGCGACAAGGGTTTTGCCGGTCTCAGGGAGGACAGGAGCGGACCGGCAATTCAGGAAATGCTGGGAGCAGAGTTTGTAGTGGTCCATCAGGCGATCGTACCCGACGACTTTGCGACGATCAGCCGGGAACTGGCTGACATTGCTGACCGCCAGCTGGCCGAACTGGTGATAACCAGCGGGGGAACCGGCCTTTCTCCCCGCGATGTAACACCGGAAGCCACCAAAGCGGTTCTGGAACGTGATTTACCCGGCATTCCCGAAATAATCAGGCTAAATACGTGGCGACTCAACAGGCGGTCGGTGCTGTCCCGGGCTGTGGCTGGAACCCGCAACCAGACTCTGATCATAAATCTGCCGGGCAGCCCGCAGGGAGTAAGGGAATGCCTGGCTGTCGTTCGTGAAGTAATAGGTCATGCCCTGGAAATTTTGTCCGGGAGGGGCGAGGAGTGCGCAACCCCAGACCACATCCCCCGAAACGGGCAGAAACATTCCTGAACAAAAAAAAGGAAGCGCGTCCCACCGGCGCGCTTCCACCGTTTTTATAAGGTTTCAGCCCTGTTTGCTGAGAAAAAACTGGCAGGCTACCTCCGGGAACAGGGCATAGGACAATACATCCTCCGGACTGACATTGACGTAGCCGGCAGCTTCCAGTTTATCGCGGTAGTCGGACAGGCGTTCGGTCATCTGGTCAGCGTAGCGGCCGGAAACAGGTTGTTCGCCCGGGGCGATTCTGGCAAGAAATTCCCGGTCGATTGGCTTGGGGGTCCGGCCAAACTTACCCAGAGCAAGATCCTTGACCTCGCGGCAAACGTTGACATAACGGCCCAGCATCACGTTGAATGCAGCCTGTGAGCCGACAATCTGGCTGGTTGGAGTCACCAGCGGCGGATAACCAAGG
>JAOAFP010000188.1 GCA_026416215.1 Negativicutes bacterium
GTATCACAGTATATATATGAGCAACATCAGGGAGCAAACGATGGTAATCCATACCTGCGACGCGGAATTCCTGGTCAACAATTCCCTGTACCCCCTGGATTACAACAGCTACGGGCTGGCGTTTGAGTCTTACCCGGAAAACCGGTATTACTCGCTTCCGTACTGGTTCAACAGAAGGGGGTATGTGACGGTGGACATCCACCCCGAAAGCGCGTCTTTATTTAACTGGTATCAGGCGGAAAGGAGGAACGGCTATCAACGTTGTTTGATCAGCAAAGATCTTGATATGGGGGGAAGCTTTGAAAACGGCAACGATGCCTACTTTCTGCCCCGGGCGGCGAAGCTGATTGCCGAATGCAGGCCGCCGTTCATGGTATTTTTAATCACCCGCACGGCCCACGTCCCGTTTGAACTGCCCCGCGAACACTGGCAGCTGGATCTCCGTCAGTACGGCGACCATCCGATGGTCAGGTATCTGCAGGCACAACGGTTTGCCGACGGGGCACTGGGCGACTTTCTGACCAGGCTTGACCGGGAAGGGCTACTGGAAAACACTGTGGCAATCTTTTACGGTGATCACGAAGGGGTTCACAAATACTACCCCGATCAAATGAGCGACATTGATCTTCCCGGCGACTGGTGGCAGGACAACAAATTCCGGACGCCGGTTATTATTTACGAAAAAGGGCAGGAGCCGGAAGTTATCGATGTGACCGGCGGCGAAATCGACCTGTTGCCAACCATCCTTTACCTCTGGGGGGTGGATGAGAAGGAATGGTATAATAAAGTTATCGGCCGCAACCTGCTGAACACCAGCCGCAGCTTTGCCCTGCTGCCCGACGGCAAAATCGCTGATGGCGAAACCAGCCGCGAGCCGGAGCCGGGAGATGAGTGGATAATAGAAGGTTACCGTTGGTCGGGTAAAATAGTCCGCAGTGATTATTTTGGGCAAAAAATAGCTGCCGAAAACTGACGACGGCACGGTGAGGGCACCAATGGGAAACACGGTTTTGGCCGGCTGGGAAGACATGCCTGAAAAACCCGGAATTTTGCTGGTGGCGCTGTTCAATCTGGGCGACGTCGTTATATTTTCCTCGGCTATCGGATTGCTGAAGGAGATCTGTCCGCAGGCAGCAATTACGGTAATGGTCAGAAACATTGCCGTTGACGCGGTGCGCGGCCTGCCGGAAGTGGATGACGTCGTTGCGGTTGATTACCACAGCCGTTCCCTGCAGCTTGCTTACAATCTGGCACTTGTTGCCAATTTGCGCCGGCGCCGGTTTGATGTTGCCATATCGTTTGACGGAAAACTGCGATCGGCGCTGCTGCTTGCGCTGGCCGGCATCCGGCACCGGGTGGCTGTGAACGGGATATTCGGTGAAATGAGCCAAACGGTCCGCCGTTTGTACCACAAGATTGTCAGTCTTGGCTATCCGGCCGAGGCAAGGCCACAACGGGAAAACTTTCAGAACGCCATACTCCGGCTTTGCCAATGTTCACGGGCGTACCGGCCGATGCAATTCCCCGGGCCGGACAAAGGCGACGGCGAAAGTGCGGAAAGCATGCTGACAGACTTGAAAGAGCAAGAACTGGTGCTGATGTGCGTGAAGGGAACTTTTCCGCTCAAAACCTGGCCGGCGGCAAACTTTGCCGGGGTGATGGACTGGCTGGCGGCCGGGGGTTACGGGGTCATCGTCGTTGGCGCCGGCGAAGACCGTCATTACGCTGATCAGGTAATCGGCCTGACCAGACCGCCCACGCGTGACAAAGTAGTCAACCTGTGCGGAAAAACCACGCTGGGACAGCTGGCGGCGCTGGTCGGGAAGTGTCACCTGATGATCTCGGTAGACACCGGTTCGGTCCATGTCTGCGCGGCTGCCAGCGATATTCCGCAGATTGTGATCTACGGCTGCACGCAGCCCCGGCGATGGTTACCGGACAAACCGGACAGCTATCCTGTCTGCGCCTGGGCAGACTGCAGCCCGTGCAGCAAACGGGCGGAGGAATGCGACGCTGCTGCCTGCCTTGGTGAGATCAAGACGGGGGATGTGATTAGCCTGGCCAGGCACCTCATGACAAAGGGGCGGGAATGAATAAGAATTTCAAAGTTGCGATATTCGAACAAATAGTAACCAGCGGCGGCCATGAGATAGAATTTGACCGGATCATAGTTGATGAACTGCGCGGTTTGGGGTGCGACGTGTTTTTTTATGTGCCTGAGGGGCACAGATTCAGTTATGATTACCGGGTTAATGTCCGCCCTCTGTCCGGCTCGGGGGTTAACTATCAGGGGACGGGAAAGGTCGGGCGATGGTTCAGATCAGTAC
>JAOAFP010000189.1 GCA_026416215.1 Negativicutes bacterium
GTATACCGGACAAGGCCTTATGAGCAGGTGGCCGGAGCGACCGGACAACTGCAGGCCTATTGGCGGCAGCTGGCGGTTGACTGGCTGGGCGGTAACGGTGGTGGCGGATTCACCGGTCTGGTGTCAGGGATGGTGAGAGATTTTGAGTGTCTGCCGATCGATGCCGACCGGCGCCGGCCGCGGGTGGGAATAGTCGGCGAGATATTGGTCAAATACCATCCCGGGGGGAACAACCGGCTGGCCGAATGGCTGGAAAGTGAAGGGGCGGAAGTGGCGGCGTCGGATATGGCTGAATTTTTCCTCTACTGTGCCTACGACGGTACGGTCAAATACCGGCTGCTCGGTGGCAGCTGGTGGGAAATGGCGGTCGGCCGGCTGTTTATCCAGCTGGTTGAGTACTATCGCGACAAGGTCCGCCGGGCTCTGGCCGGTAGCCGGCGGTTCTCCCTGCCCGGGCGGCTGGCTGATCTGGTCGAGCTGGCGCAAAAACACGTCGGGCTGGGACACATAAGCGGCGAAGGCTGGCTGCTGACAGCTGAGATTCTGGAGTTTTTGCAGGCAGGGGTGGAGAACGTGGTTTGCGTGCAGCCGTTTGGCTGTCTGCCCAATCACATTACCGGCAAGGGAATGATGAAAGAATTGCGGCGGCGCTATCCGCAGCTGAACATCGCAGCTATCGACTACGATCCGGGGGCCAGCGAGGCCAACCAGATCAACCGGCTCAAACTGCTGCTAGCTGTGGCATCGGAACGGCTGAAATGCGGCTGATACCGACCGGCGAAACGGTACAAACGGCAAAAAACCCGGGCGGCTGCTAATCCTGTCCCGGGTTTTTGCATGTCAAAATTTCCTGCACCGCCTGGTGGGTGAGTGGCTTGGCCACCAGAAGGTCAACGCCGGCAGCCCGGGCCCGGGATGCCGTATCATCATCGACCATAGCGGCCAGCCCGACGATGAAATGCCGGCAATCCATGGTCCGTTCCCGGTTGCGCAGGGTGGCAACGGCGGCCAGACCGCCAGTCTCGGTTGAGGTGCAGTCTACGAGAATGGGCCGGTAATGACCAGGAGGATGGCTGAGTATGGTGGCGATCATTTCGCTGCCGTTCACCACGGTCTGGCAGTTTATGCCGTGCTGTTTAAGCAGGGTGACGGTCAGCCGGGTATTGACCTCGCTATTGTCCACCAGCAGGGCGACGTGGCCGGGGATGGCGCCGGTAAAGCTGTCGTCAGCATCATCGCCTTCGTCCTGCGGGATCAGCAGGGTAAATTGTGAGCCTTCGCCCAGCCGGGAAGCAATCAGCAGCTGACAGCCCATTACGTCACACAGACGGCGGACCAGAGTAAGCCCCAGTCCCAGACCGCCAAACCGGCGGGTGGACGATTCATCCCCCTGAGTGAGCGGATGTTCGAGCCGGGCCAGAGTGGCCTCGTCCATGCCGATGCCCTGGTCGGCCACACAAAAGGCTGCATACTGGCGCTGGGAGGATGAAAGTCGGGTTTCATAGCTGAGAATGATCGTCCCGGACTGGGAAAATTTTATTGCGTTATCCAGCAGTTTGTCGATAATCTGGGCCACCCGGCGTTCGTCGCCCACCACAACCGCCGGGGCGTGTCCGGGGCAGGTTACGGTAATAGACAGACCTTTTTCGGCAGCCAGCGGATCGTGTTCCCGTTTTAGCCTGCTCAGCAGGTCAACCGGGGAAAAGGGCAGGGACTGCAGGCTGATCTGACGGTTTTCAATCTGGGTCAGGTCGAGGATATCGTTGACAATTGCCAGCAGAGCTTCGGCCGACTGCACGGCGGTCTGGGCCAGGTCGCGCTGCTCTTCGTTGAGATCGCTGCTGAGCAGCAGATGGGACATCCCCAGCATGGCGTTGAGCGGAGTGCGCATTTCATGCGAAATATTGGCCATAAAACAGCCCTTTGCCCGGTCGGCGGCCTCGGCCATTTCGAGGGCGTCGAGCAGGGCGGTTTCGGTATGCCGCCGGCGGATCAGCTCGTTTTCGGTCTGGCGCAGGCTGGCGGACAGAGCCTGCTGGGATGACTGCACGGCGTCGAGCAGGTTGTTGGTGGCGCGGGCAATATCGGCAATTTCGTCGTTGCCGGTTATGGGAAGGCGCTGACTGGTGGTATGATCTTCGGCAACCCGGTGGATGAAATCATGGAGGCGCCTGATCCGGCTGATGATCATTAGCCGGCCGGCGGCAGCGGTTGCCAGGGCCACCAGGCCTCCGAACAACAACAGGGTCAGCACGAACCACGTCAGCATTTGTTTGCCGCCGGACGATACACTCCGCGGCAGCTCAATCC
>JAOAFP010000190.1 GCA_026416215.1 Negativicutes bacterium
GTATAACCCTGTTGCGTCAGTTTTTTTACCCCAGTCACTGTTTCTGCCCCGGCTGTGCCGGACGGCGTCTGAGCCACCAGACGGCAATAAGGGCAATGACAAAAGCAAGTCCGCCGATTGCCAGTGTCAGCTTCAGACGGTGCGGCACAACAGCCGGACGAAAAACAAAATCGGGAGACTGTCCGGATCGGTAATTAAGCACTGCATAGCCGTCACGGCTCCGCTCCCCGCCGCCACCGACCAGATCACCGTCCAGTTTGACCGTCAGCAGGTCAACCGGCGACGGTGGACACAACACCTTAAATTCCTGGCGGTCGGTAAGACTGATCTGGCAGGCACCTTTCTGACTGTACGCCGTATTGATCAGTCGTTCAAGTTCGGCCCGTTCACGCCAGCGTAAATCCAATCGTAACCGGCGGATTTTACGGTCGCGGGAAACGTCAGTCGAAAAGCCGTAGCGGTTGATGCCAATCTGATTAAGCCGGTCAGCAACAGCCGCCTCACAGTCATCCAGGCTTTCGCCGTCAGCCATCACAAACTCAACAGTCGCCCTGCCGCTCAAATCAGGGTTGACCGTCAGCTGAGCCCGGTCGGCTGTGCAGCCGCCCGACAACATGACCATCATCACCAGACCGGCTGACTTTGCCAGCCACCGCCAACCGCTCATTCACATTTTCCGGTCCGGATGGATCTGACCAGTTGGACAGCTTTTTTCACCAATTCAGCGTCCACCGGGGCAATTGACGCGTTTCTGCAACGGACGGCGGTGCCGAAGTGGATTTCGTCGGCATTTGTGGCAGTCAGTACCTGGCAGCAGTTTTCCAGGGTCATACCGCCGCCGATCAAAAGCCGCTTCGTCCGGTCGGCTGACAGCGACAGTCTGCGCAGACAGTCAACATTGTCGGTCACCCGGCCCGGCCCGCCTGAAGTCAGTATCCTGCCTATGCCCGGCACCGACTGCAGGTACTGCCAGGCTGCTTGGTAGTCAGCTGTTTGGTCAATTGCCCGATGAAATGTGACATCAATTCCGTCGCTTACTTCGAGCAAACGGTGAAGACTTTCGGCATCAACTGCACCGGCGGCGGTCAAACATCCCAGTACTACCCCGTCCACTCCCGCCGACCGGACAGTCACAATATCATCGATCATCACCGCCAGATCAGCCGGACTGTAGCAAAAACCGAAGGCATGCGGCCTGATCATTGCCATAACCGGAATTTTCACCGCTGCCCTTACGGCGCAAACGAGACCATAACTAGGAGTCAGTCCGCCCTCACTTAGACTTGTAACCAGCTCGATCCGGTCGGCTCCCCCCTGCTCGATTTTAATGGCGTCATCAACTGACGCAGCGATTATCTCCACTATCATGTCAGCTGTCTTTTTTTACGCTTTTGACCAAAACGTCCCGTAGCTTTACAAAACTAACCGGTTTGCTAATGTAGTCGTCCATACCGGCTGCCAGGCAGCGCTCACGGTCTCCCTCCATGGCATTGGCCGTCATGGCAATGATCGGGATGTGCCGGCCGCCGTTTCCCCCAGCCTGACAGAACCTTCTGATTATCGCCGTAGCCTCGTAGCCATCCTTTACCGGCATCTGGCAATCCATGAGAATTGCGTCGTAAACCACGTCGTCCTCACAATCGATAAACATTTCCACCACTTCCGCACCGTTGCCGGCAACATCAACCTGACAGCCAAGCTTTTCCAGAAACAGCCTGGCCAGCTTCTGATTTGCCAGGTTGTCTTCGGCCAGCAGCAGCCGCAGGTTTAGTCTCACCGGCTGCTGGCTGGGGTTTGCAGCCGGTACTGGACGCTGCCTGCTTGCTTTGCGGATATTGACCGTGGCAGCAATTGCGTCGTAGAGCTGGGACTGACGGGGTGGCTTGATTATAACCTCGTTGAAGCCGGCATCGACTGCCATCCGTTTAAGTTCGGAATTGTCGTGCATCGAAGTGAGCAGCACCAGCCGCAGGTTTTCCAGCCGCTGATCACTGCGCACCGCTTTGGCCATGGCCATGCCATCCATCTCCGGCATTATCCAGTCGACCAGGGCGACATCATAAGGGGTTCCCGCTTCGGCAGCTGCAATCAGTTTATTCAGTCCTTCCCGCCCGTTTCCGGCCTGTTCGCCATTTATCCCCCAGGCAGAAAGATAACGGCAGAGAACATCCCGGACCAGGGCGCTGTCGTCCACCACC
>JAOAFP010000191.1 GCA_026416215.1 Negativicutes bacterium
AGATGTGTATAAGAGACAGGCCCATACGCACGTACCAAATACATGATGGAGATGATTCTTGAAGATTTTACCCGGGCCTATGATTTTGCCGCCATCGCCCTGCGTTACTTCAACCCGATCGGCGCCGATCCAAGGCTGCGCAGCGGTCTGCAGACCAAAAATCCCAGCCATGTGCTGGGGAAAATGGTCAGCGTTGCCCGGGGGCAGGAAGAGGAGTTTCTGATCACCGGCGTCAACTGGCCTACCCGCGACGGGTCGGGGATTCGCGACTACATCCACGTCTGGGACCTGGCCCGGGCCCATGTGCTGGCGGCCGAGAGGTTTGCCGCCATCGAGGGCAGCGAGGGCAAATACACGGTGATCAACTTGGGCAGCAACAGCGGTTATACGGTGAAGGAACTGGTGGCGGCGTTCGAGCGGGTGTGGGGTAGGCCGCTGAAGAAACGCGAAGCCGCACCGCGGCCGGGCGATGTGGCCGGCGTGTACGCCGACAGCGCCAAGGCCAGGCGCCTGCTGGGCTGGGAGTGCCAGCTGACCATCGACGACGGGATCCGTGACGCCCTGCGTTGGGCGGAGGTGCGCGACACGATCCTGAATTTTGAGGGGGATTGACGCGATGAGGCGGAAGTGGCAGCTGGCCAGTGACTGCCAGCTGACGGCCGGCACCGGTGCGGACAGGCCGGCGGGGGGTCAGCATCCGGGGAAAAAGGTAAAAGTCAGCCAGAACTTGGACGGGACGCTGATTGTATCGGGTCTGGTAATGCCGGAACTCGGCCGCCGCCGCTCGATCCGGATCTATCTGCCCTCAGACTATTACCGGCTGCCGCAGAAGCGCTACCCGGTGCTGTATATGCACGACGGTCAGAACGTTTTCAGCGATGCCGCGGCCGATCTGGGCAGCGGCTGGCACGTCAATGAAACCATCGAGCGGCTGATGGCCTTAGGCAAAACCAGGGGCTGTATTGTGGTGGGGATCGAAAACGGCCGGGAACTGCGGGACAGCGAGTACAATCCCACCGAGGAAGGCGATGCCTACGGGGAGTTCATCGTCAATACCCTCAAGCCGCTGGTGGACTGCAAACTGCGCACCATTCCCTATCGCCGGGCCACTGCCATTGCCGGCAGTTCGGCCGGGGGAGTGATTGCCCTGTATGTCGGGCTGAAATACCAGGATGTATTTTCGATGATCGGCGCCTTTTCGCCGGCCATCTGGTGGTCACCGGCCGGGATGGACGGCTTTGTCCGGCAGCGGAGCATGAGGATATACATGGACATCGGTACCGGTGAATGCGAGGGCGAAGAGGACGTGACCGCTGATTACGAGTGGTCGACCCGCTGGTTTTACGACGGATTGCGGCGAGGGGGATTTCACGAGGACGACATCATGCTGTTTCAGGTGGACGGCGGGCAACATTCGGAGAGCGACTGGGCATCGCGGTTTCCCCTGGCTTACATGTGGTTGATGGAAAATTATCTCGACCGTTACGAAATGGAGCGGGGCGGAGTGCTGATCTCGTCGTACGGCAGGCGGCGGATCGAGGAAGTTTTGTAAGCGGACGGATCAGATAGCCCGACGGGCACCTATAATCCGGGTCAGCTCAGTTTGCTGACCGGCGGGCGGTTCTGGCCCGGTCAGAGAGCCCGGCAGGCGTCGATAATCCGGGTCAGGCCGTCAGCCAGGGTGGCACGCGGGCAGCCGAAGTTCATTCGCATGAAGTCCCTGCCTTCGTCGCCAAAAACCGAACCGGTGCTGAGGGCAACACCGGCCGTGTTAAGGAAAAAGCGGGAAGGATCGCCGATCTTACCGACCATTGCCCGGCAGTCCAGCCAGGCCAGGAAGGTGGCTTCCGGGCGACGAACGGTGATCGGGGTGTGGTCATTGATCTGCCGGCAGAGGAAATCGGCGTTGGCCGACAGATAATCGAGCTGGCGGTCCAGCCAGCCGTCGCCATGGGTATAGGCGGCCTCGGCGGCTGTCAGACCGAAAACGTTGCCACTAGGAACGTCGAGGGCGGTCAGCAGGGCCTTGACCTTTTGCCTGAGGTTGTCGTCGGCGGCGATGATCAGCGAAGTGTAGAGGCCGGCGACGTTGAAGGTTTTGGATGGAGCGAGGAAGGTGACCGTGTTGGCGGCGGCATCAGCGGACAGACTGGCCAGCGGGATGTGGC
>JAOAFP010000192.1 GCA_026416215.1 Negativicutes bacterium
CCCGCAGATCATTGCATCAAACATTATTCCCGCTGCCCAGGCAGCACTCCAATTCAAAAAGCCGCCCGGCCAGTACCGTGCGTCTTTTTGTCCGTTACAGGTTGGCAGCCTCTTTCAGTTTGGCAATTGTATAGTCGCCGATCACTGCCTGCCCACCACTTACCGAGTAGGCTGTTCCCCCCTTGATCGTGATTGAGCCAAAGGTAACGTCCGAAGAAGGGGGAGAAGGCCAGCCCGAAGCCATCTGGGCAGTAGCTTCCTTAACTCCCGGATCGGCCGTCCCTGCGACCTTGGCCATTTCAATTGCCGTATTTATCGCCGACAAATCTGACAGAATCTTTGATTGCCGTGACTGATTGACGTATTCGGCGACTTTCGGGTAGGCGATGGTTGCCAAAATCGCCAGGATAGCCACCACCACGATCATCTCAATCAGGGTAAAACCCCGCCGGCTGTTCAGCAAATGACTAATACGGTTCATAATATGCCTCCTCCAGATTTCTTCACAAATCATCCACCGCCACCGGGCAGACGGCCACAGTCACATGCGGACCTTTAGTCCGTTCACAGTAGCAAGCTCATTATATGTCATAGCCAGATTAAGCGCAAGTAAAAAACTCTCTTCCGCCACTTACCGGCCCATTCCCCCCAGCAGCTGGAACATTGGCAGAACCACCGATATCACCATAGTCCCCACCGAAATGCCGATAAAAATTATCAACGCCGGTTCCAGAAGACTGCTGAGAGTGGATACGGTGTCGTCCACCTCGCTTTCGTAAAAATCAGCAGCTTTATCGAGCATCTGGTCAAGCGTACCCGCCTCCTCGCCCACCGTTATCATCTGGATGACCATCAGCGGAAAAATCTGGGACTCCCGCATGGGTTTACTCAATCCCTGTCCTCTTTGCAGGCTTTCCTGGGCATGATTGATAGCTTTGGCGAACAAACTGTTGCCAACAACCTTCTTCACCACGTCTAGTGCAGCAATGATCGGCACCCCACCGCGCAACAGCGATGCCAGAGTACGGCAAAACCTGGCCACCGAAGCTTTGCGGACCAGGTCGCCGAACACCGGCAGGGCAAAAAGCGCCCGCTCAGCAATTGTCTGTCCCTTTCCCCGTCCCCAGTATCGGCCGGCCACCAGAACAGCCGGAACAGTTAACGCCAGCACGTAAAGACCGTAAGATCTAAGTTTGTCTGACACAAAGATCATCACCCGCGTGATCAGCGGCAATTCAACCTTCATGCCTGCAAACATCTGCATGAATGTGGGGAAGACAAATGTAACTATGAAAATGAGCGCCATCAGGGCAATGGCCATGACCACAGACGGATAAATCATCGCATTGCGCACCCGGTTGCGGGTTCGGTAATCCTTTTCCAGCTGAACGGCCAGTCGCTCAACAGTGGTATCCAGAATGCCACCGACTTCGCCGGACTCCACCATGGCCACCATGATTTCAGGGAATATGCCCGGATAAGCAGCCAACCCCTTTGACAGCGTCTCACCGCCCTGTACCTTGGTGCGAATGTCAGCCAGCGCTGCTTTAAGCTGCCTGTCACTGCTCTGTTCGCATAAAACATCCATTATCGCACTGATGGGAAGACCGGCACTTAGCATTGTGGCAAAATTGCGGCAGAGAACCGCCAGTGTTTTCGCCGTCACTCCCCGCCGGAAAATTTTGGTGATTATTTCACGGGCTGCCTCCGGATAGTCGCTTCTGCCCGATTCGATCCTGGTTACCAGCAACCCCTGCCGACCGACCGCCTGAGCGGCCATCCGTTTATTGTCCGCCTTAATTGTCCCTTGCACAAGGTTTCCGCTGACGTCGCGGGCAACATAACGGTAATTCCGCATGAACGGGAGCCCTTAACTCAGCAGCCGGCGCAGGTTTTCCGGCTCGCCCGCCCGCAGCAGGGCTTCCTGAGGGGTGATCACGTTCCGCTTGACCAAATCGCGCAGTGCTATGTCCATGGTCTGCATGCCGTACTGTCCGCCGGTCTGCAAAGCCGAATGGATTTGGTGGGTTTTACCCTCCCGGATCAAATTACGGATTGCCGGCGTGGTCACCATGATTTCCAGGGCTGCAACCCGCCCCTGTCCGTCCATCCGGGGTACAAGCTGCTGACATATCACCCCCTGCAGGGTAAGAGACAGCTGTATACGGATCTGGTTC
>JAOAFP010000193.1 GCA_026416215.1 Negativicutes bacterium
GTCTGGTAAGGAGGAGGTGCAACGATGTCGCGAATAGGTAGAGCACCGATAACCATCCCCGGCGGCGTGTCGGTGGTTGTTGGCGAAAATAACGAAGTGACTGTGAAAGGACCGAAGGGCTCCCTCACCCGGGCACTGCCGCCGGCGATGACTGTGTCGGTGGCTGACAACACCATAACAGTAACCCGGCCGAGCGACAGTAAACAGCATCGTTCACTGCACGGACTGACCCGCACGCTGCTGGCAAATATGGTCACGGGGGTCAGTCAGGGCTTCAGCAGGAATCTGGAGATCGTCGGCGTGGGTTACCGGGCGGCCAAGACGGGCAGCAAGCTGACGCTCAGTCTGGGTTATTCTCACCCGGTGGAGGTGGAACCGCCGGCCGGGATTATGTTTGATGTTCCGGCTCCCAATAAAATCGTTGTGGCCGGGATCGACAAGGAAATGGTCGGGGCAATGGCGGCTAAGATCCGTTCGTATCGTGAACCGGAGCCGTATAAGGGCAAAGGTATCCGCTACGAGGGAGAAAATGTCCGCCGGAAGGCCGGGAAAGCCGGGGCCAAGGGCAAGAAATAGCAGGCATAACTACTAAACCTCGGAGGGAGTGAACAGGTTTGGCAGGGAAAAAATCGAGGAACGATATAAGAAAAAAACGCCACTACCGGTTGCGGAAAAACCTAGCCGGCACGGCCGACCGTCCACGGCTCAGCGTGTTTCGCAGCATAAATCATATCTACGCACAGCTGATCGACGATACGGCAGGCCGGACGCTACTGGCGGCCAGCAGCCTGGACAAGGAGCTGAAAGAAAGGCTGACTAACGGTGGCAATATCGAAGCTGCACGGGCGGTTGGCCAGCGGATAGCCGAGTTGGCTGTGGCCAGAGGGATTAAACGGGTGGTTTTTGACCGCGGCGGCTTTTTGTACCACGGTCGTGTCGCCGGTCTGGCTGATGCTGCCAGGGCGGCCGGGCTGGAGTTTTAAGGAGGAGTGTAGCGATGGCCAAGATAGACCTCAGTCAAGTCGGAGAGTTGAAGGAAAAGGTTGTGTTTATAAACCGGGTGGCCAAGGTGGTCAAGGGCGGCCGGAGGTTTTCGTTCAGCGCCCTGGTGGTGGTGGGCGACGGAGCTGGCTATGTCGGGGCCGGGCTCGGCAAGGCTGCCGAGGTCCCGGAAGCCATTCGCAAGGGTGTTGAAGACGCCAAGAAGAATCTGATGATGGTTCCCCTGCGGGGAACGTCAATTCCCCACGAGGCGGTGGGGGTGTTTGGCGCTGGCAAGGTTCTGATGAAGCCGGCCAGCGAAGGAACCGGGGTCATAGCCGGCGGCCCGGTGAGGGCTGTGCTGGAGCTAGCTGGGGTCAAAGACATTCTTACCAAGTCGCTGGGATCAAACAACGCCAACAACATGGTGCGGGCGACCCTGTCGGCCCTTAGCGGGCTGAAACGGGCTGAAAACGTTGCCGCACTGCGCGGCAAGACAGTGCCGGAACTCTTCCGATAGGAGACTGTGACTATGATAAAACAGGTGAAAATAACCCTTTGCCGCAGTCTGATCGGCCGGCCGCAGGATCAGCGGGCCACGGTCAGGGCGCTGGGGTTGGGGAAGATAAACAGCAGCGTAATAAAGGCTGACAGTCCGTCGGTTCGCGGAATGATAGCAAAAGTAAAACACCTGGTTGCTGTGGAAACGGTTGCTGGGTAGTCAGGAGGCGGGGCTGAGAATGAAACTTCATGAGTTGTCGCCTGCTCCCGGCTCGGTCAGGGAGAGACGCCGGGTAGGGCGGGGGCTGGGTTCGGGACTTGGAAAAACATGCTGCAAAGGGCATAAACTGTCTCTTATACACATCT
>JAOAFP010000194.1 GCA_026416215.1 Negativicutes bacterium
AGCGCGGCTTCAATAACCAACGGTTTGCCAGACAGCTGGTTGAGGTGAACCTGGCAGCACTGGACCGGTGTTTTGCTGACGGTGCGGAGATTGACCCGGTGGCACTGGTCGAGGCCGGTGTAATTAAAAACGTCCGCGATGGAATAAAGGTTCTGGGCAACGGTGAACTAAGCAAGCGGCTGACGGTCAGAGCCCACGGCTTTTCCGGGTCAGCCCTGGAAAAATTCGAGGCAGCCAGCGGCAGAGCCGAGGTGATCTGAGGTTTTC
>JAOAFP010000195.1 GCA_026416215.1 Negativicutes bacterium
GTGCAGGCTCGACGTCCGGTGCAGTGACGGGCGGTGTTGTTGTTTTTTTCGCAGCGGTGTATGCGGTGGTAAAGTACGAGCGTCACGTGCGCAAAACCGCCACACCGCGGGTTGTTCGCACAATTTGATTTTCGGGAGGCGTAGCCTGTGAAACGGACTTTTCGTGGTGGGGTTCATCCACCCGACAACAAACATTTTACCGCCGACAAACCGATTGAGGTGGTGCCGGTGCCGGAACGGCTGATCATTCCGTTGCGGCAGCATATTGGGGCACCGTGCCGGCCGAAAGTGTCTGTGGGCGACCTGGTGAAACGAGGGCAACTTATCGGTGAGGCTGAAGCTTTTGTTGCCGCATCCGTTCACGCTTCAACATCGGGCGTGATAATGGAAATAGCCGATTATCCCCACCCGGTTTTAGGACAGTGCCCGTCAGTGGTTATCGAAAGCGACGGCAAGGACGAGTGGGACAGCAACCTGCCGCTGCAGCGGGACTGGCGGACCATGGATCTTGAGGAAATGAGAGAAATTGTCCGCGAAGCGGGAATTGTAGGCATGGGGGGGGCAACCTTCCCCACCCACGTCAAATTGTCACCGCCAGAAGGCAAGACGGTGGACAGTTTTATCCTCAATGGTGCTGAGTGTGAGCCGTACCTGACCGCTGACTACCGACTGATGATTGAGCAGCCGGATAAGGTGGTGACCGGTGTCCAGATTTGTATGGCAATTCTCGGGGTGGACAACGGCTACGTGGCAATCGAGGATAACAAGCCGCAGGCAGTGACCTGCATGCGGGAAGCAACCGCCAATACAAATATTGAGGTGGTGGTGCTGCCGGCCAAATATCCGCAGGGAGCGGAAAAAAACCTGATCAAGGCGGTGCTGGGCAGGGAAGTGCCATCCGGTGGCCTGCCGGCCGATGTCGGGGTGATTGTGCAAAACGTCGGAACGATGGCGGCAGTCAGCGAGGCAGTTGAATCAGGTATTCCGCTGACTGAACGGGTAATGACGGTAACCGGCCGGGCTATTGCCAGGCCGGGAAATTTTCTGGTGAGAATCGGTACCCAGCTTCGGGATGTTGTTAAGTTCTGCCAGGGGTTTTCCGACGCGCCGGACAGGGTTATTGTCGGGGGGCCGATGATGGGGCTAGCCCAGGTTAACCTTGAGGTTCCGGTGATTAAGGGCACATCGGGTCTTCTTTGCCTGATTGCCGATGATGTTGACCGCCGGCCCGAGCGGGATTGCATCCGTTGCGGCCGATGCGTTGAAGCCTGCCCGATGGGATTGGTGCCCAGCGCGCTCAGCATTATGGGTGAGCGCGGCGCTTACGAAAAGGCCCGCAGCGAATACAACCTGCTCGACTGCGTTGAATGCGGCTCCTGCGTTTACCGGTGTCCGGCCAAGCGCAACATTGTCCACTACATCAAACTGGCCAAGCTGCTTTCCACGCCAAAACGATAGCCGGGGGGATAAGGACAGTGAATCAAACCAATGCAAACCAGGAAATGCTGCTAACAGTTTCCGCCTCGCCGCATATCCGGGACTGCTCGGGTATAAACCGCATTATGTGGGATGTGGTGGCTGCCCTGACCCCGGCAGTGCTGTGGTCATTTTACACGTTCGGAATTCCGGCGGTCACCACCACCTGCATTAGTGTTGCTACTTGTGTGGCGGTGGAGTATCTGATTCAGAAGTGGCGAAAAATCCCGGTGACCGTCTCTGACGGCAGCGCGGTGGTGACTGGTCTGCTGCTGGCCATGGTTATCCCAGCCATTGTCCCCTGGTATCTGCCGCTGACCGGGGCGGTGGTGGCGATCGGCATTGCCAAACATACCATGGGCGGGCTGGGGAACAACATATTCAACCCGGCTCTGATTGGCCGTGCGTTTCTGATGGCTTCCTGGCCGGTGGCAATGACCACTTGGCCTATGCTGGGACCTGACGCAACCACAGCAGCCACTCCGCTGGCCATCCTCAAACATGAGGGCTATGGGGCGCTGGTGGAGTCTTTTCATGGTAGTCTTGCGATGTACAGGGATTTGTTCATTGGTGCCCGAAGCGGCAGCGCCGGCGAGGTGTCGGTGGTGTTGTTGCTGGTTGGGGCTGTCTATCTGGTGATCCGGCGGGTGATTGACTGGCAGGTGCCGTTGGCTATGATTGTCACCGTCGGCT
>JAOAFP010000196.1 GCA_026416215.1 Negativicutes bacterium
TGACCATGACCGACTACGACGCCAGGGCGGACATGCAGGACTACTTTAAAAAGCATTTTGTTCCCCAACTGCCCGAGGCCCAGGTGAGGACCTGGGTAATATCCACCGGCCCGCCGTCGGCCTACCCGGTAATGATCCGGGTGCTGGGGGAGGACAAGGACAAGGTGCAGGAACTGGCTGCCGAAATGAAGGGCTACTACCTTCGCCACCCCGGTATCGATCCCACCCAGATCAAGCTTGACTGGTACGAAAAAAGCAAGGTTCTGGAAATGAACATCGACCAGAACCGGATCCGTCAGCTGGGCATCAACCCGCAGGATCTCCAGCTCAACCTTCAGAGTTACCTGACCGGAATTGACACCACCACCTTCTACTTCCTCGATCGTCAGGTAGGGGTGGTGATGCGTCAACGGGCCAATGCCCCGAACATGGATAATCTGGACTACCTGAAAAACGTTCAGATTTTCACAAACAATGGCTACATGCCCCTGTCGCAGGTCGCCAAGCTTGAATACAAATCGGAATATGGCCTGATCAACAGGCGCGACCTCATACCCTGCGTCGAAGTCCAGGCTGATGTCAATCCCGGCTTTACCGGTAACGACGTGGCGGCCCAGCTGATGAAGGAAATGGAGCCGCTGATCGAATCGCTGCCTTTCGGCTACTACATCAAGGTGGACGGAGACCTGGAAAACAGCCAGCGCACATCGGCGTTCATGGCCACCACCTACCCGTTTATCGCCCTGCTGATCATGGTGCTGCTGATGCTGCAGCTCCAGCACATAGGCAAAATGTTGCTGGTACTGATAACTGCCCCGCTAGGACTGATCGGGGTCAATCTCGCCCTGATCATCCTCCGGTTCCCGATGGGGTTTGTCGCCGAGCTGGGAGTAATTGCCCTGGCCGGAATGATCATGCGCAATTCGGTCATTCTCATCCACTGCATTCACGAAAATGTCGTGGAGGGTCAATCGCACTACGACGCCATCATCAATGCCTGCCTGATGCGCTTCCGGCCGATTATGCTAACCGCCAGCGCAGCTATCTGCGGAATGATCCCGCTGTTTGCCGACCTGTTCTGGGGCCCGATGGCGGTGGCGATTGCCGGCGGACTGATCTCAGCCACTATTCTGACCCTGATCTTTCTCCCTGCCCTGTATGCCATCTGCTTCAGGGTCCAGCCCGGCGACTGAGCCGGCGCTGGCTGGGTGACAAGAAAAAAGTCCTGTTGCCGCCGCAACAGGACTTTTTTTCTTCGGCCGGTCGCTCAGTTCCGGCCGGTCAACACCGAATCGCCGAATTTTTTGATCACCTCGCCGATTTTGCGCAGATTCACCGGTTTGGTAACGAACTCGTCCATACCGGCAGCCAGGCACCTCTGACGCGATTGCTCGTCGGCATTGGCTGTCAGAGCGACAATCGGCACGTGCGGCCGGCGCTGGGTCTTTTCCAGGGTCCTGATCATCATTGTAGCCGCATAGCCGTCAATCACCGGCATCTGACAGTCCATCAGGATCAGGTCAAACTCCGCCTTCCTTACACACTCCACCGCTTCGTGCCCGTTATTGGCCAAAGTGACGCTGTGCCCCATTTTCTCCAGAAACATGGTCATAAGCTTCTGGTTGGCGGCATTGTCCTCGGCCACCAGCACCGACAGCCGGCGCTCAAAGTCAATCCGCGACCAGTCGGCCAGCTGGCCGGAATCCTTCTTGTAGCCAACGATCCACTGTCGCATCATCGCCACCACCTCCTGGCGATCGGGTAGTTTTTCCATCCCCTGGACAATGGCCTGTAGCAGCTGCTTCTGGGTGATCGGCTTGACCATCACCTGTTCGTATCCGGCCGCCAGTGCCGCCTCGCGCAGCGTGCTGTCATCGCTTACCGCCCCGGTAATCAGGTGCAGGGCGGTTTTAGGGTTCATACCCTCTTTCCTGGCCTGACGGGCAATTTCGATCCCGTTAATCCCGGGCATAATCCAGTCGATAAATGCCGCATCGTAATCATTGCCCGGCCCGGTCAGAAGCCGCAGGGTGGTTTCTGCATCCTCCACCGCGTCGACCTTTATCCCCCAGCTGGCCAGCTGCTTGCTCAGGGTATGACACATAATGACGCTGTCGT
>JAOAFP010000022.1 GCA_026416215.1 Negativicutes bacterium
CCGCAGCACACCGCTGTTACGCGGGTTCTGCGGGTTGCCGCCCCGATGAACCAATCCTCTGGTCTGGATATCAACCAGCAATGATTTGGTGACACACACCCGGTCGCCCACTTCGACGTCGACATCAAGATCTATGGCCGGCAGCAGGTAGTACTCGTCGGAGAACAATGTTAGCACAGGCAGTTCCACACTGCAATCGCTGAAAACAAACCGCCCCGACAGCAGCGGTCGTCGATTGTCGCCCCCGGTCAGTTTCAGTTCCCCATTCAGCGGCAATTGCAGGCTGCCCCTGCCGACCACAAAATTATCAAGCCTGGTGGTCAGGTCGAAATCTTTCACCGACAGTGAATCAAGCCCGCAGCTGCCGCTCACTGTCAGACTGCCCTTACCCCGCACTGCCCGGAGGTTTTTCACCTCGATTTTTTTGTCGGCAAAAACCAGATCGGCGTTTATAGCCGTCAGCGGTACGGCCGAATCCCGGAATTCAATCTGCCCGTCAGTCAGGCGCAACCTGCCGTCCAACGTAAAGTTGAGCACGTTGCCGCCAATCGTCAGCTGACCGTCAATTTCCCCCCGGGCCGCCTTTATATCGTTGTACATGGTCGCCAGCAATCCCAGATCGGCCCGCTCGACTTTCACCACCACCGCCACCTGGTGGCTGGACGGGTCTTTCCGCATCTCCTGCCGGCTTAAAGCCTTCAGCGGCACGGTGCCGTAAACACTGGCGCGGTTCTCCCCCGCCGGAGAAACACCTGCTGAAGATCGATAACTCCCTGCCTGACTATCGCCATTCCATAGACGTTGTCAAATTCNGCATTCCCCACCCCTATACCATTTCCGGTCGCCGACACCGCCAGCTGCCGCTGGCCGGGCTCTCCCGTCAGCTGAACCACCGCGTCAACCGTGCCGGACAGGTTGCTGTCGGCACCAGCCAGTGCCGACAGCAACCCGATGTCAACCTGACCGGTTGCCGCCTCCAGGTCAGACTGACCCTTGTCATCCACTATACCCCGCATTTTTACCCAGCCACTCCCTTGGCAAACCGACAGCTCATCAACCACCAGCCTGTCACCGCTGCGGCTGACCGACAGCCTGCCGTCAGTCAGTTGATAGCCGGCCAGGGTGGCTGTTTTTATCTGACCCTGGGCGGTAAAATCCGGGTGCCCCCAGTTGCCGCTGATCTCGATGTTGCCGTCAAATACCCCCTCAGCCTTTATTTTATTCATGTTGGCAGCCGCCAGCAGACTGGCCAGTTGCCAGTCGTCAACCCTGAAACTGCCTGACAGCGTCCTGTGCCTGATATCGACCAGTCCGTCGCATTCTGCCGTCCCGCCTTGCTGTTCAACACGGAAATCGCTGAGTCCCAGCAGCTGGTTGCTTAGGGTGAACCGCCCGCCCAACCGGTCAAAATTCTGTTGCAGAGCGGTCAGCTTTTCCCCGCTCAGACTGCCGTCCACCGTCGTGGTGCCATTTTTTCTCACCACTTGCCCCTGACCGACCAGCAATCCGCTGATACTGCCAAGAAAGTTGAAGTTGCGCAGGACCCGGTGGAGATCCAGCCGTTCGATGTCGTAACTGATGCTGAAATTGTCGCCGCTCCAGTCTCCGTCCCCCCCCAGCCCGATCGTCCCGCCGGGAAAAACAACCCGTCCGCTGTCAAACGCCCATTGCTGCGGGGTCAACACGAAACTGGCGGCCAGGTTTTCCAGAAGGCGGACATCCATCATCACATTGCGGCCGGCCAGACTGCCTTCAACCCGCCAGTCATCCGCCTGGCCACTCAGGCGCAGCCGGCCTTCGGTTGCCCCGTACAGCTTGAACGGCAGTCCGACCGGCAACAGCTCATTCAGTGCCCGGAGGTCGAGGTCCTGCCAATTGACCGACAGATCGTTGATCGCGCCGCTTTGCACGGCCAGCTGCCCGGCTGCCGACAACCTGACCCAGTCAGCAGTCAGCTCGCCACGTTCAATTCGCCATTTCGCCCCGTCACGGGCAAACCGGGCCCCGGCCCGCCCAAAATTCACCCCATCCACGGACAGATCGTCGAGACTTACCGATCCGTCCAGCAGCAACTGGTCGGACAGCAGGTTTTCCGCCCTAACATTGCCGTTCAGCTGCCCGGCCAGCCGATGTCCTTCCCACCGGCCGAACGTCGGTAACACCTTCAGCAGCGACAGCGGCACGCCGGCCGCCTCAACCCTTAGTTCACCCTGCCGGGCAATAGTTCCGGCCATCGTCACGCCACCAGAACCGAAATACAGGCCAGCACTGGTAACATCCAGCCGATCCCGGTTGCCGGCCGCCCTCAGTACTCCTCCGGCGAATGCCTGCCCGTCCAGCATTCCACCCGCCACTGCCAGATCAACCGCTATCCGGCCAAAGGTCATGTCAGCGGGGCTGAAGTTGCTTACTGCCACCTGTCCGGTTACCTCGCCGCCGTTTAACGCCAGTCCGTCGATCCAGCTGCCCGGCGTCAGGCCGTCAACCACCAGGTAGCCGTCCACCCTGCCGGCCCGCCAGCTGCCGGCACCGGTGATTCTGCCGCCGCCGGCCAGTTGCAAGCGTTCAACCTCTAAATCACCGTCTTGCCAGCTGCCGGCTGCCGTCAGCCGATCGACCCGGTATTGCCGCCAACATAGCTGTCCGGCATCGACCTCGCCAACAATCCTTGGCCGGAACAACGAGCCGTCAGCCGTCAGCGAAAACGCCAGCTTACCGGCCAGTTCACCCCGGCCGGTCAAACGTTCATCCAGCTGCCCGAGGTTTATCCCCTGGCCGTCCACCCGCAGGGCCAGGCGCGGGGCAGCCCCGCCAATCCCGTAAATCCGCCCGCCTACCTTCACGGTACCACCGTATATTGCAGCAGTCAGACCGTCGACACTCAGTTCGCCATCATCATTCAGCATCAGACGGCCATTGGCGTTTTGCCACTGCCAGCCCTGACATTCCCCGCCTACCCCGGCCAGCTCCCCGCTGGCGGTCAGGTTTATCCCACCGTCTGTCGGCCGGATTTGAGCCCGCAGTTTATTCAGCAGCCCCTGCAGCCCCCGCACGGGAAGCCGATCGGGAATTGCCCAGTTAGCCAACACAATACGATCAGCTGTTACCGTGACAATTCCATCGGTCTTTAGGCCCTCGCCGGTCAGCCGCAGCCGGTCGCCGTTCACCGCCAGATCGGCCTGGCCTTGCCACCGGTCACCGGCAGTCTTCACTGCAGCCCGGTCGATCTTTACCTCGCCCTGCCAGTAGTGGCTATTAATCTCAGCCACGCTGTCCCGGACTGTTACCTTCAGTTCGGAAATAGTCTCCCTGTCCCCTGTCCTGAAGAGGTTGCTTAAATCCCAGCTACCATCAGCGGCCTGATTGAGGAGTAACCGTCCGCCGCTGACCTCAACCCGGTCGGGAGTTATCCGCCGGTGCACCACCAAATCCAGGCCGGACAGCCAAAAATCCACCTGCCCGGCTTCAATCAGCGGCCGGCCGTCACCGCCAGTTACCGACACCTGCTCAGCAGTCACCCGGTTGTAGCCACTCACAGTAAGACGTTCAATTTTCAGCTGTCCGTTAATCCGCTGCTGAGCGGCAGCCACTACTTCCCGGGCAATAGCTTCTGGCAGCGGTTTATTGCGGACAAACAGAAAAAAGCCGGTTCCGGCCGCCAGCAACAGGATTAAGAACACCAACGCCCCAACCCTGATCGCCGCACCTGTCAACCGTGCTTTTTTCAACACTGTTCCCAGTTTCTGCCTTCCAGCTTCCAAGCTACACCCAGCGGCAAACCGGCTGACCGGCTATTTACCCGGACCTGCCCCGCCGTCAATTTCCCGGAGAATTGGATCAGACACCGCTGACGGCTCGGCTGCCAGCAACCCCAGCCAGTCCTTGGCATCCACCGGTATACCCATCGCCTTGACCAGAGCGGCCAGCTGAGTGTCGTAGTCGTACAGGGCCGACAGATAGTCGGTCTGAGCCTGGGTCAGCGACTTGTGGGCATCAAGAACGTCGAGATTGGTTCCCACCCCCGCCTCGTAGCGCACCACCGCGATCTTGTAGTCCTCCTCAGCCTGGGCCACCGCCACTTTAGTGGCCGCAATCCGCTCCTCAGCATCACGCATGCTGAGATAGGCCTGCTTCACGTCCAGTGCCGTCTGCAACTTCTGCAAATCGAGCTGCTGACGGGCTGCCGCCAGTCCTTTTTCAGCCGCCGCCACCTGCGAGCTGGTCTGGCCGTTGTCGAAAATGTCAAAGCTGGCGACTACAGCCGCACTGGCATTGCTGTCACCGCTGCTGAACCCGGGGAAAGTTCCATCCGACATGACCTCCTGGGCCTGGAACTGTAAAGTTATCCCCTGCCCGGCCCTGGCCTGCTGCAGGGTTTGTTCGGCCACCCCCACCTGCATCGCCGCCTGGGTTATTTCTGGCCGGTTTTTCATCCCATAGTCAGTGGCCGCATCCAAACTGATGCCAACTCTGGTATAACGAAGTTCGCTGTCATCCAGCTTAATTTCAGTGTTGAGCGGCAAGTTCAGGACATTGATCAGGTTGGCTACCGCCAGTTTGTATCTGTTCTGGTCCCTGATCAGGGTCTGCTGGTTGTTGGCCAGTTCGACCTCGGTCCTCAGTACGTCCGACTTGGCCACAGTGCCAACCGCGAACTGAGCCTGAACATTCTTCAGGTGTTCCTGCGACCGCTGAACGGCCTCCTGGTCCACCTTGACCAGCTGGGACGCCGCCAGCACGCTGTAAAAATAGTAAGCAGTGTTGAAGCGGATGTTTTCCCGGCTACTGTCCACCTTGGCAGCCTGCAGCTTCAGGTTGTAGTCGGCCGCTCCCACTTTGCCGGACGTCAGCCCGGCATCGGCAATTGTGTAGCTGAGGGAGAATGTATTGCTGTAATTCTGGTTTTGGGTGTTAAGCGGTGCGGTGTACGGATTGGGCCGATATGTTGAATTTTCATTGACCTGCGACTGATTCTGCCAGGACAGCGTCGGCCCCTGCAACGCCCGGGCGTAGTCCAGCTGGGCCGCTGCCTGGTCTTTCTGCGAGTAGGCCACGGCTATGTTCAGGTTATTCTGCAGGGCGATGTTAATCGCATCCTGAAGGGTCATCTGCATTTCAGCCGTTACCACACCACCGGCCACCAGTAACCAGCTGATCACCCCCACCGTTACTTTAAAAAGTCGATTTTTTGTCTCCAAAACCGTTAACCTCCTCCACTATCTGACAGCTCCGCACACCTGCCCGGCAATTTCACAAGCTCTGCCGGACCCCCCAGTAAAGATAATTCTGCCAGTTTCCCGCCCCGCTGTCATTGCACTGGACAAAGGCGGCGAAATCATCTGTAAAATGATACATCAGCCGGCTTTTCAGGGCAATGTCATTGGGATTGTAGGCGTCAAGACTGAGCAACCACCTGCTTCCCAGTCCATAATCCACCCCTATTCCCAGCTGGCTGTCAACTATTCCGCCCCGCAACGTCCAGGGCTGACGGTCAAAGCCAATCTGGAAGTTGAAATTGTTTCCCACGCCCAGATTGGTCGCTCCCATGGTGACAAAATTATTCGGGTTGTTGCGCACGGTAAGCCAGGCGTTACCGCTGTACTTGCTGCCGTCAATCCCCGACGGGGCATACATCAGGTCCATGTCCACCCGGGCCCTTATGTCGCCAATCTTCTGGGCGGTTTTTTCAAAATTGGCGCTGGCTGACTTCACATTATGCAGAGTTTCCTTTAAATCCTGGGCGGTTGCCGGATCGCCCAGCACCGGCTCAAGATTGCTGACAATCCGGTCGATTTTGGCGCTGGCATCCCTGACACTGGCCAGGGTAGCCCTGATGTCGGCCGCGGTCTGGCCATCGGCGGCAAAATCGTCGGCAAACCTGGTCACAGTCCGGCTGGTGGCCAGCAGATTTTCCGAAATCATTCTGGCGTTGCTGACAGTGGCCAGCAGATCACCCCGTCCGCCCTCGGTGACGGCCGTCAGGCTGACTAGCAGGGCATTCAGCTGACCGCTGGCCAGGCTGGCATTGTGCAGTATCATTTTGATGTCTGACTGCACGTCGTTATCGCCGAGGATATCCTCGACACTCCCGGCCAGCTCGTTCAGCTTCACCACCAGCTTGTTTCCGGAAGCAATCAGGCTCTGAATGTCCCCGCTGTTCTGACCCTCAACCAGTTCGCCGGCAGCGATAAACCCGCTGATTTGCGGCGGCGGGGTTATGTTGATGTTTTTCTCCCCCATCAGCCCGTCGGAAGCTATTTCAAACAGGGAATCACGGGGTATTTTGGTTTTGCTGCCAATATTGAGGGTCACCACCACCCGGCTGGGGTCAGCCACAACCGACGCCACCCGGCCGACGTCCACCCCGGCGTAACGTACGACATTGCCCACTTTCAGTCCCGACACCTTGTCAAACTGGCAGTAGATGTCGTAGCCCTTATCACCAAACCTCAGACCGCCGACAAAAACCGCCATAGCGACAAACAGCACGACGGCCACCACGGTGAGAACTCCAACCTTGATTTCGTTCTGCCTATTCAATTTTCGCCTCCGTCCGCTTCAGCCGGTGTGCGTCGATGAACCGGCGGACCTCAGGGGACCAAACTCTGCCGGAACGTGTCGTCCGGCTCGTCGGCCACTATCCTGCCCCCGTGCAGCATGATAATCCGATCCGTGATGTTGTAGGCACTGACCAGATCGTGGGTGACCATCAGCGTGGTCACCTTCATCTGATGGTTGAGCCGGAAGATCAGATCGTCGATGGTTTCCGTCATCACCGGATCCAGCCCCGAGGTGGGCTCATCGTATACAATGAAGTGCGGGCGGGGGGCGATCGCCCGGGCCAGCCCTACCCGCTTCTGCATACCCCCCGAAAGCTGGCTGGGGTATAAATTGTGTGCATCGGACAGCCCCACCGCCATCAGGCACTCGTCCACCCGTTGCCTGATCTCCCATTCACTCAGGTCGCTGTTCTGGCGAAGCCCGAACGCCACGTTGTCAGCCACATTCATAAAATCGAACAGCGCCGAATATTGGAACACCATCGCCATATTCCGCCGCAGTTTGTTCCACTGCCGCTCGTTCAGCCCTCCGACATCCTGGCCAAAAATCCTGATTTGGCCGGCGTCCGGCCGCAACAGCCCCATAATCAGCCGCAGCATCGTGCTCTTTCCGCTGCCGCTGCCCCCGATTACCGAGGCCATGTCGCCGCGCCGGACGATCAGATCAACCTGGTCCAGCACCACCCGGCTGCCAAAGCTCAGGCTGACACCGCTGAACTCCAGAATGACTTCGTCAGCCGCCATAGATTATCCACGACAGGAAGAAATTGCTGAAAAATATCAGCACCATCGCCGCCACCACCGCCCGGGTGGTGGCCCTGCCCACCCCCTCGGCCCCATTGGGGGCGTTCAGTCCCATGTAGCTGCCGACAACAGCGATGATCGCCCCAAAAAATACCGTCTTGGCCAGCCCGCCGATCATATCCTTCATCCCGGCGAACATATCTATGGACTGTAGATAGCTGTCACCGCCCACCTCTGACAGATAGGCCGCCACCACATAACCGCCGGATACGCCGATAAAGTCGGCCATAACAGTGAGCACCGGCAGCATCAGCATACAAGCCAGCAGCCGCGGCACCACTAGGTAACGGATCGGGTTGGTGGCCAGCACAATCAGGGCATCGATTTGCTCGGTCACCTTCATAGTCCCTATCTCAGCGGCAATCGCCGCTCCCACCCGGCCGGCACACACCACGCCGGTCAGCACCGGAGCCAGTTCCCGTCCCATGCCGACCGCCACAATACCCCCGACCGACGCACCCGCGCCGTACTCCATCAGTTTTGACGCCATTTGCAACGTCATGACCATACCGGTGAAGAAGCTGGTCAGAGCCACAATCGGCAGCGAATCCGCCCCCAGATGGGCCATCTGGGCCGTCACGTGACCAGGCCTGGGCACGGCCCACAGGCACCGGCCGGTGTCAACAATCATCCCGACAAACCGGCCGATCGCCGCCAGTCCGGAAATCACCCGCCGCCCCAGCCAGGCAAAAAACTCAGTCATTGCTGCCGTCAAACCGCCATCACTCCACCACTCATCCGGTTATGTCCGTCATCCTGCTATTTTCAGGAAAACCTGGGTGTGATCGTCAATTATGTACTCGGTGGTGAGCACGCCGCGCAGGGGCTGAGGCTGACGGCCGCTGGCCGTGCGGCGGTTTTCCGCCGGCAGAACTTCCTTTCGTTCGTCGTCCGCCAACGGTCTGATGCTGGTCTTAGGCAACGGACCAGACTCCTTTTCCCCGGCCGGCCGACCACTTTCACCGGCACCGCGGCTGAACTCGCCGGGATCGATGGGCAGAAATTCCACCACTATATCATTGTTGTGCGGCAGTTGCTCGATTTTTTTCACCAGGTCGCTGAATTTTTTTTCCTTGCGCTCGACTTTAATTTTGTCGCTCTCAGCCGCCATCATCCCGGCCAGCACCTCGATCAGCGGCAGCATCCCCCCTCCGCGGACCTCCAGAACAACCTCGCCCGGCGGCTGGTTCGGGGGAATCTGAACGTCGACCTGCCGTCTGAAATTGGCTCCCCGGTACGGCTGGAGCTCAACCTCCACCTGCACCTTGTCGCCCGGCTTGGCCACCGGCTGCACCATCCGCGCTTCGACGATGCTGGCAATCTTAGGTTCAGCCGTGACCTCCGCGCTGATTTCCAGCATGTTTATATCGATCGGATTGAACATGTTTGTATTCAGCACAGTCAGTATATCAAACATTTCGTCGGTCGATACATCGGTTACGCTGTCCGGGTCAAAAAACATATTCTCGCGTTCGATTTTACCGCCCGGCAACCCGTCGGCCCTAAGGGAAAACTTCACCCGCGACGTACCGACACCCTCCCGGTCGATCGCCCGGTCGATGGTGTCGGCCAGGGCTGCCGCCGCCAAGGTCGGAGAAATCTGTTCGTCATCAACGGTCTGCAGCCTGGCTACCCGCCGCTGATGTCGGTCGGTATCGATCACCTCGATCTCGATCGGCACAATATTGGCCCGCGAACCAAGTTTACCCAGTATCCCGGCCCCGCGGTCCTGGATAACACTGCCCACCACGTCGGCCGCAACCCCCACTTTGAACCCCGACTTTATGCCCTGAACCGGAGTGAATATGTAGGCATTGGTCAGAAAGTAGCCGCTGTTGCCGTTTCGGAGGAAAGGATGGCCAAACGCCAGGACATTGTCGCCATCGACGTAGGTCACCGTGCCTATTGCTCCCAGGCTGAAATCGCCGCGCGCCAGCTCCGCTCCGACCGCGCTCCCCGGCTGGAGCGGGGGGAAACTGATATCGGCCGGCAACCCGGCCGCCACATTGTCGTGAATATCGTAATCCCGCATGTGCCTTTTCAGCAGCTCAAGACCATGTCTGCCAAACCCGCTGGCATATAGCACTCCTTTCGGCTGCCCATCATTTCCGCCGTCGTCGTCTGACCATACCTGATCGGTCTGCCCTCCGGCCGTTGCCTCACCATCGCCCTGCTCACCGTCCGCAGCTGCCAGTCGATCGGCGCCCTGAATTCCGGCCGGACCGTCACCGGCCCCGTCGGGCTGGGCATCCCCTTTGCCGGTGTCGCTGCCGGCAGCGGATATAACGATGTTTTTGGGAACAGGCGGCGGATACCGCAATAAATCAAGCATCTGCCCAATCGGCGTAACCATGCCGGTTTTGTGATCGGTGCCCGTCAGTCCATAGGCAATTGCCCCCAGTAATTTGTCCCCGATATAAACCGGACTGCCACTCATTCCCTCGATAATCCCGCCGGTCAGGTCGATCAGCGGTCCTGACGCCCTGACCAGTATCAGATCGCCGCTCGGTCCCTCGTTTTTCAGTATCCCCAGAACCTCGACATCGAACTCATCAATCCTGGTGCCGTAAATCACCGTTTTTCCCTTGCCCTGCATGCCGATTTTCACGTCACCGATGTCAAGAAACTCGACGGCCTCAACCGGCAGCGCCCAGAACAGTACCATAGCCACCGCCGCCAGCAGTGTGCGACGATAGCCGCAGCTCTTTTCCAAAATCAATCTGTTGCCCTCTTTTCTCAAAAATCCGGCCCAATCCGCCGGGGCATCACCGGGGAACGATCCGGGCCACCGTCTGCCCAGGGCTAATCTTTTGCCCGGGGGAAACCAGCACCTCGCTGACTACTCCCGCGGTATTGGCCCGGGCGGCCGGCGCCGCCCCCCCGATCGGTGCCACCATCGCCAGCACGTCCCCCTCGTTTACCGCCGCTCCGGGCCTGACCAGACCATTGCTGCCCACCGTCCCCCCAATCGCCGCCGTCTGGTTAACCGGGGCGGCTGCGTAAGCAGCCGTGGCCAGCAATATGCCGGTCAGCAAAATCAAAGACAGTGCCTTCCAACTATTCATCGGTCATTGCCTCCCCTCCGATAAATCGCCACCGCATCCCCCACCGGCCGCTCCCGCCCGTCGGACGGCCGGTTGATCACCGAGCCCTGAATCCACATCTCGCTCGACCCGCCGCCGTCAAGATTCACCGCCTCGACCACTCCCCGGGCGATCAGAAAATCAGCCAGTTCCTCCAGGGTCATGCCCACGCTGGTATCTCGGCGGCCGTCCACCACCAGCAGCACCACCGTCCCGTCAGCCTTACGGCCAATGGCGGTCCGCGGCGCCCTTCCCACCGCAATATCGGGCGGAAACTGCTCGGCCACGGCGCTGACAAACCGCCGCCCCCCGCGGACCAGTGTCGGCCCGGCGCCTATTACGTGCCGGGCCGCGTTCCACTCGCTGTCGCCCAGATCGATGATCAGGCTAACTTTATCACCGGCCCTGAGTCCTGTCAATGCCGCCGCCATCAGCCCGTGAGCCGACAGCACCCCGCCGTCTGCCGGGATTGGCGAGTTTCCTCGATCGTCGATCCTGGTCACCACCCCCCCGGCATCGATGGTGTACTCCACGCCGAACTGGTTGCTGCCGGTACGGTTGGCATAATAGTGGTTGTACAACACCAGACTGTTCTCCCCGCGTTGCCGGTTAACCGCACTGATGGCCAGCTGCCGCCCGTCCGGCAGTCTTAGCCGGCCGCTGAATTCCGGCTGACCGAAAATCAGTCCGCCGTCCGGCATTATCCCAATCGCCGACCGGACAACGCCGTCAGTGCTGGCAATCTGGCCGTCAATTTTCAGCAGGCCGATAATTTCACCGTTGTTCATGAAATACGAACCATTGACTGCTGCCGTCGCCCGGGTGGTGGTCGCCATTCCCGACACGGTCTGGCGGCCGATGACCGCCCCGGCGGCCAGCACCGGCCGCAGCTCCCAGCCCTGCCGGGGATCGACTTCCAGGAGATATGTCCAGACCGGGCCGGCCGGCCCGATTACTGCCCCGGTCTGCAACACCATTCCCGGAGCCAGGGTCCGGCTGATAATCTTCCCGCCCCGGGTGCTGACCGGCCTGCCGCTGTCGCCGGCCAGCGTCCGGTTGCCGATGTCAATCACCAGCCGGGCCGGCTGGCTGAGGGCAAAAGCCCTGTAGGCGTCACCGGGGTTGGTGGTGCGGACGGTGATAATCAAGCCGGTCCCGGTCTGGCTGGCTTTGACGTCTAACCCCTGCAGCCGGGGCGATCTTATCCGTGGCAGCTGACCGCGGAAAATTGCGTTATCCACCGCGACTGTCAGAGTCATATCGTCTTCAGCCATCTGATAGGTAAACTGCGGGACGGTGCTGCAGTCAAACACCAGGCGCAGCACACCGCCGACATCGCTCCAGCGGACGGCAGTTATGCTGTTGACCGTCGCACCGGCCGCACCGGCCGGCAAAAGGATAAGCACCGCTGATAGCAGCGGTGCCCAGTACCATTGTTTCCGCCTGTCCGATTGCGCCCGGCTCCGGTCTGCCATAGTCCCGTCCGTTTACCCCTTGACCAGGGACTCGCCGGCTGTCCGCTTCTGTTCGCGCTGCAGCTGCCGGTAAAGCATTTCGGCCAGTCCCACATCTCCTTTTTGCGCCAGTCCCCGGGTCATTTCCGAATCGTACATTGCCTCGGCAATCCGCTGCCCCAGGGAATAAGGGATCAGCGAATCGCTTTTGTCAATCGTGCTGCGCATCTGTTTCATCAGCAGGTTGAGAAACAGCGACTCCATCTCCCGGCAGGCCGCCCGGAGCCGCTCATCTTCTTCCCGGCTGGTGCCGTTGGCCGCCCTGACCGTCGCTGCCGGCCGCGGGGAGGGCGCCCCGCCCAAAGCCTGCATTCCCAGATCGGTCAAAACGTAGCTGTTGTTTATGTTTGACATCGTATCCCGCCTTCCCGGACTGAAAAGTTTGCTGCTTCCGCCCTGTGCGTTCAGGGACGCCCGCTCAGATAATCTGTATTTCGGCGTTCAGTGCCCCCGCCGCCGCCATTGCCTGCAGGATGGCGATCAGGTCCTTGGGGGTGGCCCCGACGGCGTTCAGTGCCTTTACCACGTCAGCCACGCTCGAGGATTGCGGCAGGATTATATTAGGTTCTTCCTTATCCGGCTGCTTGGGCGGCGCCGGATTCATCACCGGCTGACCATTGGCGTCCAGCACCGGCTGACCGTTGGCGTCCAGCGCCGGAGTCGGTGCCGGCACCGGTGCCGCCACCTTCAGGGTAATCCCCCCTTGTGATACCGAAACAGCGTCAATGGTTACGTTGCTGCCCATCACCACCGTACCGGTCCGCTCGTTGATCACCACTTTGGCCCGGCTGTCAGCCACCACCGGCAGTTCTTCAATGCCGGCGATTTCGCTGACAATATCCAGACTTCCAGGCAGGCTGAGCACCACTGTGGCTGCATCCACAGCCTGGGCGGTGCCGGGTCCGTACTTGCCGTTGATCACATCAGCCACCCGGCGGGCGGTGGTGAAGTCAGGACGGATCAGCGACAGCCGCACCGTACCATCATCAGTGTAAAACTGAGTGGGCACCGAGCGCTCCACCAGCGCCCCGCCGGCGATCGTCCCGGCCGTGGGGAAGGTTTTGCGCTGATTATTGCTGCCACCGCTGCCGCCGGCGGCATAGCCGCCGATCGACACCGGCCCCTGGGCTACTGCGTAAACCACCCCGTTGGCCGCCTTCAGCGGAGTCTGCAGTAGCGTCCCGCCGGCAATGCTCGAGGCGTCGCCCATCGATGACACGTTAACGTCGATCAGATCCCCTGATTTGGCAAACGGCGGCAGCTGGGCCGTCACCATCACCGCCGCAATATTCTTGGTCTGAAGCTGGTTGGGATTGATTATCACCCCGTAGTTTTGCAGCATATTGGCGATGGTCTGCTGGGTGAACACACTTTGCGACGAGTCACCGGTTCCGGCCAGCCCCACCACCAGACCGTAGCCGATCACCTGATTGCTGCGCACCCCCATCACCCGGGCAATGTCCTTAATCCGAGTGGTGGCATTGGCCGCCACCGCTCCCGCGGCCACCGCCACTGCCAACCCGGTAATTGCCATTACTCTGAACAGTTTACACACCATAATCAGAACCAACCCCCACCGGTATTGTCAGACAAATCAGAACAGGAAATTGAAAATCTGGGTCAAAATACCCTGCTTCTGCTTGCTGTCGATCGGGCCGTTGCCCACCAGTTCGACTTTGGCATCAGCCAGCTGATAAGAGTAAACGGTGTTGTTGGACAGAATATCCCGCGGCCTGGCCACCCCGGATATGATGATTTTTTGTTCGTCGTTATTCTGCCTGACTACTTTGGTCCCTTCCAGCCGGACATTGCCGTTGGGCAGCACCTCGACCACCGTAGCGGTGATCTGGGCCGTCACGGCATTGCTGTTGGTCAGCTTGCCCTGGGCGTTGAAGCTGTCGGAGTAGCCGGTGCCGGCCGCGCCGATGATTGGTGCCATCCATCCGCTGCCATCGGCAAACTCGACCTCGGCGCTCTTTTTGTTACTGCTCTGACCGGACCGTTCGGCGGTGCTTTTTTCCACCACCAGGATGGTTATGACATCGCCCACCCCCAGTGCCCCGTGGTCAGAATAGAGATCGGCATTGCTGCCGCTGTCCATCCACAGCGAGCCGTCAGAAGTGCTTTCGCCGGCAGCCTGCACCATCCCCCACAGGCTAAACCAGCACAATCCCGCTGCCACCAGTGCTATTGACAGAAATCTTGTACTTCTCACTGATGTTTTCACCTCTTTTCACCGAATCTGCACCTACCTGACGATTGCCTCAACGTTGTTGGCATCAATCACCCTGGCGGCCACGGTGGCATTGTTGGTCAGATTTTTCACCTTGATCATCTGCCCGGTCCGGCCGTCCTGCAGGGCCTCGGCCGGCAGACTTATGTCCACCCCGCCGCTGTGCACGTTCAGCATCACCACCTGTCCACGCTTAATCACCACCGGCATAACCAGCAAGCTATCGCTAATCACCGTGTCGGCCGGCACTCCGCGATTCACAGCCTTGCCAACAACCGCCCCCGGGTCGGTGTAAAAGCCGCCGGCCAGTCTGGCCAGATCCACCGGCCGGACGGCAACCATCTCCCGGCCGATCGGCTGATTGGCGGCAATCGGCACGGTTGCCACCACCGCCGGCCGCCGGCCGCTTATTTTCACCGTGGTTTTCACGGTAGTCACCGGCTGTCCGTTCACCGACACCGTCAGTTCAACCGGGGTCGGGCCCCGGTAGTTTACCGCCCTCGGCAACCCGGCCCGCACCTCAACCCGGCCGGGAGGCACATACTGCTCGCCGAGCGGGCCGATCTCCACCTGCCACTCGGCATCGGCCGGCATGACTGCCGCCACCGCCTGCCGGCAGGCCTCCTGCAGCCGGTCGCGGCCGATCGCCTGGCCGGCCGATCTGATTTCCACCTCGTCCGGCAGCAGCCACTCCACGCCATCAACGTTAAACCCGCAGCGGGCTGCCAAAAGTTTAACTTCCTCTCCCGAGATCTGCCTGCTTCCGCCCGGCGGCGGCGCCGCCATTAGAAACACTTCCTTAAGGGCTGCCACCGTGGCTGAATCAGCCGGTTTGACAACAGCAATATCCGCAAGACAAACCTGGCGGACCTGCACCTCGACCGTTGCCGGAACCTCAACCACCACCGCGTATCCCACCGTAGCCGTCAGCATAACCGCCAGTGTCGCTGCAACCGCAGCCAGGCAGCGACCAGTACCGGACAAAATCCGGTTCATCATTCTGCTGTCACCCCTATTGCCCGGCGTTACCGCTTCAGGTTGCTGGCAATCTGCAGCATGCTGTCGGCGGTGGTTATGGTCTTGGAATTCATCTCATAAGCCCGCTGGGCAATAATCAAGTTGGTCATTTCCGACACCACTGACACGTTGGATGATTCGAGGTAAAACTGCTGCAGGCTGCCCGCCCCATCACTCATCGGGTTGGAGATAACCGGTGTGCCGGAGGCCGGGGTTTCAACCACCAGATTCTGGCCGATGTTCAGCAGCCCGGACGGGTTGATGAACCGGGCCAGGGTTATCTGCCCGATATTCTGCGACTGTTGGGTGTTGGGGTCGGTGACCGATACCATGCCGTTGGGGGCGATTGTCAGTCCCACCGACCCCTGAGGAATAGTTATGTTGGGAGTGAGCAGGTAACCCTGCGGGGTTACCAACCGCCCCTGAGAATCCTTGTTGAAATTTCCGGCCCGGGTATAGGCCGTGGTTCCGTCCGGCATCTGGATCTGAAAGAATCCGTCTCCCTCGATCGCCACGTCGAACGAGTTTCCGGTCTGCAGCAGCGCTCCCTGGCTGTAGATTTTGTTTATGGCCTGCAATGCCACCCCTGAGCCCAGCTGCATGCCGGTCGGCAACTGGGTGTCCTCACTGGTGCGGGCGCCGGGATCCTGCAGGTTCTGGTAGAGGAGATCAGCAAACTCGGCCCGTTCCAGCTTGTAACCGGTGGTGTTTACATTGGCCAGATTGTTGGCGATGGTGTCAACATTGGTCTGCTGGGCCACCATGCCGGTCCCGCCGGTGTAAAGTGCCTTCATCATAATTCGGCTTCCCCCTTTTGTCCGGTGCTTGTTTCAGTCATTCCACAAGCGGGGTCTCCGTCAGTCCGGTCCAACCCCGTTTTGGTGCGGTGACGATCAGAAGCGCGCCACCTCGTTGATAATCTTGTTGAGTAGCGAGTCCTCGGTGGTTATGACCTTCGAACTCATTTCGTAGGAACGGTTGGCAGCAATCAAGTTCACCATTTCGCTGACCACGTTGACGTTCGACATTTCCAGTACCCCCTGCTTGACCGTTCCCGATGCCGGCAGCGGCAGCACCGTATCGTCGGTATTGCGCCACAGATTTCCGCCTTCCTTCTCCAGTTGCCGCACATTCTCAAACTCCACCACCCACAGTCTACCCGGGCTGACGTCGATGTTGGCTGCCTGCTCCACCCCGTTGTTATGGACGTAAATCGTCCCGTCGTCGGCAATGCTCACCCGAACGTTGGGCTGGTCAGCGTTGATCACCAACGGCACGCCGCCATCCCCCAGCACCCGATATCCTTGTTGGTTGACCAGTTCGCCGGCGGTGTTGACGGTGAACGATCCGTCACGGGTGTAGCGGTAGCCGTTTGGCGTTTCCAGCACAAAAAACCCCCTGCCCTGGATGGCCACGTCCAGATATCGGCCGGTCGACTGGATTGCCCCCTGACTGTGAATAGGCACGATTGCCGAAGGCAGCACGCCCGTTCCCAGCGGCCCGACTTCAGCCGGCGGGCGCTTCTGGTCGTCGATCCTTTCCACCAGCAGCGAGGCGAAGTCCCCGCTCAGCATTATATCCTTCTTGTAGCCGGTGGTGTTGACGTTGGCCAGGTTGTTGGCCGTCACGTTAACCCGCTCCATGTCCGACATCATCCCCGAAGCCCCGGTGTACAGTCCTCTGATCACCTGCTTCACCTCCTTCCTTTTTCAGATGTATCGGCCAGAACGTCCAGGTTATCAAGGGCCATTCCCGTGCCCATGACCACGCATTCCAGGCTGTTCTCAGCCACGTACACATTGATCCC
>JAOAFP010000197.1 GCA_026416215.1 Negativicutes bacterium
TGTTGGTGGTGTAGTGGTATCCATTCAGCATGCTGACCTGGGGAGACAGGGTGGTCCAGACCGAGGCATCCAGGGCATATGCCTGAATAGTCGAATGGTTATGACTTTCCAGGGTCACATTGTAGCCGGTGCCGAAGTACAGGCTGGAATTCCAGCCCAGGGGAACAGGTCGGCCGTAGTTGAAGTAGATCGCGTAGTATTGGTGAAAGCTGTCGGTTACCGCCGACACCGAGCGATTGAACCTGGGATCCTGGTGCCACCAGCCCAGAACCGCACTAATGCTGTAGGTAACCGGCGTGTCCCCCAGCTGCCAGACCGGGGAATCAATGTCGACCTCCGGCCACTTCTGAATCCAGTTGTACTGGGAGTCTTCGTAGCTGCCAGCGTGCACGGTCCCCCGCCAGCCGCCGCCGAACGGCAGATCGGAATTGAGCTGCAGAGCCAGACCGGGGTTGGTCAGATAGGCAACCACAAACTGCACCGGCTGCTGGCCTATCTGAGCGCTGAAGGCCTGACGGATCCAGGCACCGTCGACGTCATTGTAGCCTACCTGCGGATAGTTGCCACCCTCTTCATCCAGCGCCGCCCGGTACACCGCCTGAGAGACTATCTCCACATCCTTGATGAACCATCTGGCGTTATAGGCGATAATTTCCCTGCCCGGCCATATTTCAATCACGTCAGCCTGCATCCGGTAGTCGGGGATATGGGCCGGACAGCGGGTCATGTAGCCATTTCTCACCACCAGCCGGTCGGGGTAGATTTCGGCCTGCTCACCGACGATGAACTGGTTGTTGTAATGTCCGTCAAACCGGCCGATCCGGCCGGTGGACAGATCATAGTTGTACCAGATCGCAGTCCCCTCCAGCCAGCCGTGTGGGTCGCGATAGCTTGCCGTCCCGTCGATTTGCACCGTATTTGCCTGGATGTTTCCGTCTATCCGGTCGCCTTTCACTTCCACCTCGCCCTGGGTAAGCCGGACATCTCCCCGGGCATAGACGTTGCCGTTGCCGTCGTTTATGTAGATTTTCTCCGCCACCAGCGTGGCCTGCTGTTCGACCGCCGCCCGGCGCCGGCGCCCCTGATCCTGCTGCCGGTCTTCCTGCTGCCGGCCAGCCACCACATTGTACGGTTGCCGCCGGCTGTCCACATTGCTAACGACCGGTACGCCGGCGGTCAGATCCCAGGTGGGCAGCGGCTGGCGATCGTCAGCCTCCCCCGTTGACTGAACGGGGCTTTGCGCCGTGTCCGCCTGGAGCTGACTGCCGTCAGCCGTCGCCGGCAACGGCTCCTGACCCGCGGCCGTCCCAGTCCACAGCACGGTAACCGCCGCCAGTGCCAGAAGCACCCCAGACAGCCGTTTCATCCGCCCCAACGCTCAACCGGCAGCCAACAGATAGCCATCGTTGTCCCTCAATATTGTCGCGTATTCGGCAACCGCCCGCCCGAGATCGGTGAACCGCTCGGGCCCGAACCCAGCATCCGCCAGCCTGGTGCCATCAGCCTGCGTAAAACTCTGGTATTTGCCCTGAAGTCCCGCCGGAAAGGGAATGTATTCGATCCTGCCCCGCCCGCAGGCAGCGATCATTGCCCGTGCCACCTGATTAAAGCTGTGGGCCCGACCAGTGCCACAGTTATAGATGCCTGACAAACGGTTGTTGTCCCAGAAGTGCAGGACCACTTCCACCACATCCCCAACCCAGATAAAGTCCCGGCGCTGTTCCCCGTCAGCATAACCGTCGCACCCGGCAAACAAACGGACGACATCACTGCTCTCTAGCTGCCGGTACATCTGATAGGCCACCGATGCCATCCTCCCCTTGGCGTTTTCCTGCGGACCGTACACATTGAAATAACGAAGCCCCACCACCTGGGAATTGCCGGGGCGCCAGTGCCTTAGCACGTAACGATCGAAGAGCAGTTTGGAGTAGGCGTAAACATTCAACGGGCACTCGCATTCCGCCCGCTCGCTGAACCCCTGCTCCCCCCGGCCGTACACCGATGCCGACGAAGCATAGATGAACGGTATGCCGTGACGCTGGCAGAAAGCAAACAACTGCTTGGAGTATTCAAAATTATTCTCCATCATGTAG
>JAOAFP010000198.1 GCA_026416215.1 Negativicutes bacterium
CGCCTTGACCGCGCCGCATTCGGTATGTCCCAAAACCACGACCAGTTTCACCCCCAGGTGATTGACCGCATACTCGATGCTGCCCATCTCAACGTCCTCAACCACCTCGCCGGCTGTCCGGATCACGAATAAATCGCCGATGCCGCAGTCAAAAACTATCTCCGGCGGCACCCGTGAATCGGAACAGGATACCACCACGGCAAACGGGTGCTGACCCTTGGCGGTGGCCAGGCGCTCGCTCCCGTAATCGACAACGGTGCTTTTACCGGCCACGTAGCGGGCGTTGCCTTCGGCCAGGCGCTGCCGGGCATCATCAGCGGCAACGGCCAGTTCGTCCCCGGCGCTAACCGTCCCGGCCAAAGCTGACAGTAACCCCGTAACCAGCACTGATGTCAGTACCATTCGTACTCCAGCCGTCCAACTGCGCATTCCCACACCTCCCTGCACAAAATGTCCCGCACAGTTAGGAGACCGGCCGCCAGTTCGGACTCCGTCCCCTAACACGAAGCAAAGACCTGCCGACTGGCAGGACCTTAAATTTTCACTGGTCGGAGCGACTGGATTTGAACCAGCGGCCTCCACCACCCCAAGATGGCGCTCTACCAAGCTGAGCTACGCCCCGAGAAGCACCGTAATTTTACCCTCTGTCACCGACGCTGTCAACAGCGGCCGGATTCCAGCCTCAACCGTCAAACCCGGCAATCGGGCACGGGAATCAGCTCCCCAGCCGGAACGGGTTAAGGCTGACCCCGTAATCGTACTCGTCACGACCCTCATGCTGTTTCAACCGCCGGATAACCCAGCAGGTAAGGGGCGATATCACTGCTTCATAACCTGACTTGAACAGCCACTGCACGGCGATGTATTTAAACAGCTCCGGGCCGGGAATAATCCCGGCAAATGCCAGCGCCCCAAAAATGCCTGAGTCCAGCAGCTGCCCAGCCACTGACGAACCTACTATCCGCAGCCACAAACGCCGGCCCGCCAGCTTTATTTTCAACCGCGAAACCATAGCCGAATTGATGAATTCGCCCGCCAGATAGGCCACCAGCGATGCCGCCAGCAGCCGGGGAGTGAATCCAATTAGCTGTTCATAGGCCTCCTGACCGTGCCAGAATGGGGCAACCGGCAGGCGGAGGGTGACGATCAGGATCAGCACCAGAAACAGATTGGCCGCAAATCCCAGCCAGATCACCCTTCGGCAGGAGCGATAACCGTACACCTCGGTAAGCACGTCGCCAAAAATGTAGCTCACCGGGAAAACGACTGTGCCCGCGTCCATGTAAAGGCCGAACAGATCAACGATCTTTACCGACGCGATATTAGCTGTCAGAAGACAAGTCACAAAGCCGGTGGTCAGGCTGAGAAACACCGGTGTGTAAGATATGCGGCCGTTTATCGCAGTCCCTCCCGCTATTTGCCGGCCGGCGATCGTTGTTTCAGGTTTTCAGCCACCATTGGCAAATATTCGCCCAGCCGCAGGGCGATTTCGCTAATTTCCGGTTCGCCACCGCCCACGTATAACAAGAGCTGATCGTTCACCGCGATTGCATCGTCGCGGATTTCCACCCTGCTATCGCCGATAATGTCAGCATGGTCGTGGATCAGTCCGGCCAGACGGCCGCCAATCAGATACGCCCGCTCAGCCCCGCTCATGCCGGCCGCTCCCTCCACCGTGCACAATTCGTGGTCGGCAACAAAAATCCGGCCTCTTTCCACCCTGACCTGACCGTAGGCGTACTGGGACAATTTCTGGGCGTAGTTGTCGCGGCGCTGACTGTTGTCGGGGTGATCGTTGGGAGCCAGGATATCGGTGATAAAAAAGCTGCCGTGCTCGCCGAACTTATCTATGCCCCGCTGCCACACCGCCGCTCCGGCCCCCGGGTTGAACCCGGCCGCAGTGTAGTAAGTGAAGCCCACGTTGTCGGCCTCCCACTCCTGGGGCAGAGTGTAGCCCCGGGCCACGATGTAGTTGTACACCACCGCCGTCAGGGCATAGGACAGTGCACTATCATTGTCGCTCAGGTAAGCGGCGGCCAGAACCTGCAGCGGTATTTGCGAGTTGTATGACTTTCTCAGGTGGTTTTTTAC
>JAOAFP010000199.1 GCA_026416215.1 Negativicutes bacterium
ACGCTGTTGTACGAAGCAATGTATTTCTTTACATTTTCGACAATGGCATCGATATCGGCACTGACGGCAACATTGGCATTACCGCTGGTGGTGCTGAGAAACTTGTAAGTTACCCCGGTGTAGGTCACGGTGTTGACCGACGAGGTAAGGCTGATCCCGTCGAGCATAAACTGAGCGTCCTTGCCCTGGACACCGGTGTCGCTGGTTATTCCCAGTTTCATGGCGTTAACCAGCGCCTGAACATCGCTGTTGGACGAATAGTTGGTAAACGCCACCCCGCTGCTGGAACCGGTGTTGCGGGTGGACAGAAACACCCGGTCCAGCGATGAGTCGTAGCTGGCGCTGAGATTGATTCCGGCGTTGTTCAGCTGAGCCATAAAATCGTTTATCGAACCGGCGGTATTGACCGTCAGGGTCGCAGTGGACGCCCCATTAGCAACCGTCATCACAAACGTCCCCACCGACAGGCCGAACTGGGTGGCCAGCGAATCCTTCGAGCCGGAGGATATGGCTGCTGAGCTGATCAGCTTTACCCCCTCGGCCACCTGCGAAATGTTAAGGGTGTGATTCATCACCGCCGCATCAGCCGCCGCCGTGGCGGTGAACGAGCCCCCACCGCTGGTGACCGTCGCGGACTTCACTGCCAGCTTGGACTGCGACATATAGGTGAAACTTGTGTCGCGAAAAGCCTGCATCTGGTTATAAGCGGTGATATAGTCAGATTTCTTGTATTCCAGTTGCTTCATCTGCTTCCAGGTGTTGTCGTACCTTTTTTCGGAAGCGGCCATCAACTGTTTTATTACCGTTTCAGTGTCCATGCCGGACACCGACATCCCCAGCGACGCCAGATTAACTGTTGGCACTTACCTCACCTCCCTGTATTTTCCAAAAAATCCGGCTACCAAATTCAGATCTTGTGGTCGATGAACAGTCCGATCAGCCGCCGGATCCGCGCAATATTGTCAAGGAATTCCTTGGGCGGATACTCGTGCAGCACCTTATTTTCCTTGCTGTCGACAAACTGCACCATCAGCTGTTCCGCTCCGTCATGGTAACCGAACCTCAGATCGGCACCGATGTCGCGGAACAGTTTGTTCATTGTCTTCATCCGCTCGTCGACTTCTTTCTTCAGCTGCTCGTCATCGGGCTTTCTGGCGGCTAGCTGCTGAAGTCCCCCCTGTACAGAACTGGCTTCGGACGGAGCCTCCTCGCTCCGGTCGGCACCCGCCTGTCCCGCAGCTGCCAGCACCGGCGACGTGCTGGCACTCTTCACCAGCGAGCCAACCAGAATGTTCAGTCCCTGCGTGCTGTTGACTTCCATAATCGTACCTCCTTGCCTCCTTGCTGGGGCAGCCGGACACACCCCCCCCTCATTTATTATTATCGATAGCCGGCACAAAAAATTAAGCAGAAAACAAAAATTTTATCTGGTAAATAACCGGCGCAGCTCAAAGTGCAGCAGGTCGCGCAGCATAACCCAGTCCTGATCGCGCAGGGCCCGGTTGGCCTCTGACATTATCCGGTTGAACCGGACGAGATCACGCCGCCGCCAGCCGGCAAGACCGGGCTCAATGGCCGCGGTTATCTCAGGCAGCAGCGGCACGACCTGCTCAGGTCCCAGCCTGAACGAACTATCAACGTACCTGTCAATGGCCCCGATTACCCGGCGCCGGTATTCACGGTTTTCGGCTGACTTAACCTGCTGCCGCCGATCACCTGTTGAGCCAGTCTGCACAGCTCCTCCATTCTGATCAATAAATGCCGCACATCCTCCCCGCCAACCAGTTCGCCGCTGGCCACGGTCAGAAAGAAAATCTCCCACTCCAGCTCCAGCAGCGGTTTCACCGCCTGGTACCCAGGCAATCCCCGGATCCGTCCGGCCATCTGTTCAGCCTGTTCCCGGGACTGAACCGCAACAACCCCCTCCATTTCCACCCGCAGCTGACCCAGAACCCCGTCGATGCCGTCCAGAATGGCGGGCTGCCGCTGCCGCTCAAGTCCGTCCACCGCCCATCCGTCGCCGGCCGGTGGCACTGGCAGGCGGGGC
>JAOAFP010000200.1:0-266 GCA_026416215.1 Negativicutes bacterium
CGCGGCCACCGCTGGTTGCCCTGGAGAATCCTATTGTCGAGGAGTTTGCCTATCTGAGAAACGATCTGGCGGCCAACGCCCTGCACACTGCCCTGACCAACCAGAATCAACGCAACAATGATTTGGCCATTTTTGAGCTCGGCCGGGTGTTTGTGCCGCCGCCGGATGGCGGATGGCCGCTGGAACGCCACCAGCTGGTGATTTTGCTCAAGGGCGATGTGGAAGCCCGCAGTTGGCTCCAGCGGTCGCGGCGGGCGGGTTTTTTT
>JAOAFP010000200.1:276-2046 GCA_026416215.1 Negativicutes bacterium
GAACCCGAATTTAGCCGCTGCCGGGATAACCAGCTGTTTCATCCGGGGGTGGCGGCCAGTATCGCGATTGGTAATACGGCTGTCGGGTTTGTCGGCAGGCTGCATCCGCTGATCGAGGAAAACTTCGGGTTTAACGGCGATGTGTATCTCGCGCTGTTGGACGTTGACCAGCTATGGTCAGATTTCCGGCCGAAAAAAGTTTACCGGCCGATCGCCCGGACAATGACTGCCGGCCGTGATCTGTCGTTTACTCTGGACAGGGGAAGCACTGCTGCCGGGATCATCGCCGCAGTGAGGGCCGCCGGGGGTGAAGACCTGCTGGCTGCGGATATTTTTGACGTTTACCAGGGTGAAAATGTGGCCGCCGGTAAAAAGAGCGTGGCGGTAGGTATGACGTTTGCCACGGCCGACGTGGCAGATTCGGCGACTGGCCGGATTATCAGGCGGCTGGAGGAAGAATTTGGGGCGATAATCCGAAGATAGGGGTGAGGGATAGTGAACGCGGTAAAGGTAATGATCGGCGGCGCTGAATATCTGCTTAAGGGCGACAAGGACGAGGATTTCGTCCGGTCGCTGGCGGCAATGGTGGACGAGCGGTTCACTTCCATACGCAGCCGGAATTCCCGGCTGTCCAATATGCAGGCCATGGTTCTGACCGCTCTGAACCTGGCCGAAGAACTGGTTAAGTCACGCGGTGACTACGAGAAGCTGGTGGTTATGATCGAGCCGGCTAAAAAGCCGGTTGAGAAAAGGAGCATACGCGCCGCCCGCAGGATTAGCCGGGGGCAGCAGACCTGAGCAAGGCGGCGGCAGGCCGGTGTTTCCGCTGCGGTTGACAGGCTTCGGCTGTCCGGGGACGGGAATCCCACGCAGCGCCGGTTTCGTTTGTCGGTTACCCGTCGGCTGGCAGTATGGCCGCTGACAGCCGTCCGGGACGGCTGTATCTGCCGGCTGGCAGAACCGGGCCGGATCGGCCGCGGGGATCGGGTGTTTTGCGCAAGGCTGGCTGTGTAATTTGGCCCACGGGCGGGGAGGGGCCGCCCGGCATGAAGCAGGAGCGCGGCTATTTTCAGAGGGTGTGCTGAGAACAGATGACACAACTGGACGACGTTATCCGTCAGCTGCAATTCGACCGGATCACCGGGCAACTGACCGGACTGACCCAAAGCCGGCCGGGAGGGGAACTGGCTGCCAGGCTTGTTCCGTCTTTTGAATGGGCTGAGGTTGGGCAGTGGCTGGACGAAACCGGTGAGGGGCTGAAGGTTTTGTCCCGTTATGACCCTTATCTGGCTGAGGTCAGCGATATTTGCGATCTGGCCGTTCAGGCTGAGAAGGGCGGGGTACTGAGCGGCGCTGAACTAATCCGGGTGCGGGGAGTGCTGAGTGCGGCTGCCCGGCTGCGGAGGTGGTTGAAGGACGATCTGGGGGATGTTCCCCGGGTGGCGGCCCGTCTGACCTGCCTGTCCGCCTGTCCGGACCTTGCGGAATCCATTGATCAGGCGATTGACGGCGATGGCGAGATCAAGGACAGTGCCAGCCCGCAGCTTGCCAGGCTGCGGTCGGCCATAGCCGCCCAAGCCGGCCGGATCAGGAACAAACTGGATGAAATGGTCCGTTCGCCGTCGTGGCAGCGGTGGTTGCAGGAGCCGATTTATACCATGCGCAACCAGCGGTTTGTCCTGCCGGTCAAGGCTGAACACCGGCGGTCGGTCCGGGGGATTATCCACGATCAGTCGGCATCGGGGGCCACTCTGTTCATCGAGCCGGAAG
>JAOAFP010000201.1:0-267 GCA_026416215.1 Negativicutes bacterium
CCCGCGGCAGACGGGCCCGGATTCCCGACTGAATAACCGCCCTGGCCGTCTGTTCGCAAAAGAAATACTGATCGGCAAACCCGACAATACCGTTCAGTAACATCTCACCAATGGCCGCCAGCGACGAATAATAGACGTCCTCAGCCGTCAGCTGTTCTTCAAATGGAAAGATCCTGTCATTGAGCCAGGCAGTCAGGCTGAGATCATCCGCCCACCCCCTCATCATCGCCATACCGGCGTGACAGTGGGCATTGATCAGACCGGCGG
>JAOAFP010000201.1:277-2044 GCA_026416215.1 Negativicutes bacterium
GATAATACTGCCGAACTGCTCCCGCCGCTCCGGACAGCCATCAGCAATCGAAGTTATCCTCCCTCCTTCAACAGTCAGACAACACCGTCTGGCACTGCCGTCCGCCTGCAGCAGCCAGCCATTTTCCAGCAATACGCTGCCGGTCATGCCTTTACTCAATCCTGCCCGCATTTAGACGGGCGCGGTACTTCTGCCGGTAAGCAGCCTGCAACTGCCGGCAGTCCGATTCGCTCAGCGTTTGCACATCGCCGATCGCCGATGCGTACAGATAGATTTGGGCGGCTTTTTCCACCAGTTCGCAGATGGTCAGCGCTTCGTACAAAGTCTGGCCTGTGCCCAGGGCACCGTGATTAGCCAGCAGCACTGCCGCCCGGTCTCCCAGGGCCGCAACCGCGTTGATCGCCAGCTGCGATGAACCTGGCAGAGCGTAATCAGCCACTGCCACGCAATCGCCGTTGACCATTACCAGATCCTCAATGATCGGGGGAATCGGCCGCCTAGCAACGGCCATGGCACTGGCAAAAACGCTATGGGTGTGAACAATGGCCGCCACATCTCCCCTGACCGCATAGACCGCCAGGTGAAGAGGCAGTTCACTGGACGGTGGCCGTTCACCGGCAATGACATTGCCATTCATACCGGTTATAACGATATCTCCTGCTGTCAGTCGTTTGTAATCGCATCCGGAAGGGGTTATGGCCACCGTCCCGTCTTCAAGGCGACGGCTGATATTTCCCCACACTCCCGCCACCAGGCCCTTTATCGACATCATCAGCCCGGTTTCTACGATCTCCTCGCAAGCCGCCAGCCGGTTTTTGTCATTCAACATGAAGGTACTCCAGCTGTTGCCGGTTTAGCTGGTCGTACTTTACTCCCAACGAAGCCAGCTTGTAACTGGCCACCATTCTGTCCACCCCGTCGGGAAGGTTGTAAACCCGGTTGCTTAACTGCCCCCGGTTCTTCTTTACGTGTAAAACTGCCAGGACCTGCAGCGCCATGGTCAGATCGATGATTTCGGTCGGATGACCGTCGCCAGCCGCCAGGTTAACCAGTCTCCCCTCACCCAGCAGAAACAGCCGGCGGCCGTCAGCCATGGTAAACTGGTCGACCGTTCCCCGAACCCGGCGATGTTCGCTGGCAATCTCCCACAAGTCCTTAACGCTGACTTCCACGTCAAAGTGCCCGGCATTAGCCAGTACCGCCCCGTCCCTCATCACGGCAAAATGGCGGCGGGTGATAACATCCCGGCAACCGGTGGCGGTGATAAACACATCTCCCTCGCGGGCTGCCTCGTCCATTGGCATTACCCGGTATCCGTCGAACACCGCCTCGACCGCCTTAACCGGATCGACCTCGCAGACGATAACGTTGGCCGCCAGTCCCCGGGCCCGCTCAGCTATACCCCGCCCGCACCAGCCATAACCGGCCACCACCACCGTTTTCCCGCATACGGTCAGATTGGTGTTGTTCATAATGCTGGATAAGGCCGACTGTCCGGTTCCGTAGCGGTTGTCAAACAAAAATTTACACCGGGCGTCGTTTACCGCCACCATCGGAAAAGGCAGACGCCCCTCCCGTTCCAATGCCCGGAGACGATTGACACCGGTAGTGGTCTGCTCGGCCCCGCCCCAGATTTCCGGCGTCAAGGTCCTGGCTCCCGAGACCCGTGACAACATCAGCGCTGCCTCGGACCGGGTCCGGGGCGAGCGGCAGTTCTGCTATCCGCTCATCCCGCAGGCTGACGGCAAGTTCCTCATCCCGTCAATC
>JAOAFP010000202.1 GCA_026416215.1 Negativicutes bacterium
GGTCTACACAGTCCAGGATGCCTATCAGGCATTGCGTTGCTTCAAAAGCATCGACTACGAGATAACCATCCAGCTGGCACCGGGTATCAGCGCCCGGTTCAATGACGCCGGTCATATGCTGGGTTCGGCAATTATCGAAATCTGGGTGAGTGAGGAGGGACAGACCACCAAGCTGGTGTTCAGCGGCGACCTCGGCCAGCCACAGCAGCCGCTGATTCAGAACCCGGCGCTGATCGAGGACGCCGACTACATGATCATTGAGTCCACTTACGGTGGTCGCCGGCATTCCAGTGTTGACCGGGAAGAAAAACTGGCCGGAGTGATCGAACGGACGATTGGCCGGGGCGGAAATGTGATCATCCCGGCGTTCGCCGTGGGACGTACCCAAGTCATACTCTACTATCTCAACCGTCTGCACAAGGCGGGGCGGCTGCCGGCGGTACCGGTGGTGGTTGACTCGCCGCTGGCCATCGCCGCCACCGAAATTTTTCGCCATCACCCCGAGCTGTACGACCGGGAGTCGGAGGAAAAGTACTTTAACAACCAGGAAGATCCGCTCACCCTGCCTGATCTCAGGCTGTGCCGCAGTTCCGATGAATCGAGGGCACTTAATAATTCCACCCAGCCGTCGATAATTATATCTGCCAGCGGGATGCTGGATGCCGGACGGATTCTGCACCACGTGAAACACAATCTTTGGCGGGCGGAATCAACCATTCTGCTGGTGGGCTACCAGGCCCAGGGCAGCCTGGGGCGGCGGCTGGTGGACGGGGCAACCAGTGTCAGGGTGCTGGGTGAGGAAATCAGTGTGGCGGCCGAGATTGTAACGATGGACGGATTTTCCGCCCATGCCGATCAGCGGCAGATCCTTGACTGGCTGAGTCATCTCCGGCAAAAACCGGCCAATGTGTTTATAGTGCATGGTGAAAGTGAGAATGCCGATCCGCTGGCCGAGCTGATCGCCGGGGAAGTGGGGTGCCCGACCTACATTCCCAACTATCTTGACTGGGTTGAGATAAATGGCCGGCAGTGGCAGGTCCATCCTTCCGGGTACGTGATTGTCGAGCCGGCAGTCCGGCAGTTCTTCGAGCGCTGGAGCCTGCTGGAGGATGACGTCCGCTCCCTCAGGCAGAAGATGGAACAGGCGGTCCGCCGGGACGGCAACCGGTTGTCGACGGTGATCAAGCTGCTGGACAAAGTTCATGCGGCAATACGCAAGGCGGTTGGCCGGGGGCGGCTGTAGCGGCTATTTTGTGGTCGCCGTTTGCCAATCCCCAAGATGTGGGATGTTGGCGATACAATAGCAAAAAATTCCAACAATTATATTGCATTTTGAAAAAAGAGTGTTATAATTACCGTAAACTTTTAGCAGCAGATAACAACAAACCGTGGCGGAGGAAGGTGCAAAGCCGATGAAAAAAGGGTTGCTGTCCAGTCTGGCCGATATCATCATGCCGATCGAGGATGAGGCTGCCGAGGAGCAGGGACATACCAGGCCGCCGGGGGTGGTGTCGCTTGACGAACGGCGCAAGCGGGGCTGGACGGCCAGCCGCAGTCTGCCCGACCGTCAGAGGATGATGGTGGTTGCCCCGAAGTCCTTTGAGGTGGTGCAGCAGTACGCCGAGAGTATCCGTCAGGGGATCGGGGTGATTGTCAACCTCGGCAGGCTGGATCCGGCCAGCCGGCAGCGGCTGATCGATTTCATGAGCGGAGTGTGCTATTACGCCGGCGGCTGTGCTGAGATCGTGGCCGGGGACGTGGTGACGTTTTTCCCCCCTGATGTCGGGGTGGAGAAAAAAACCCTTATCAGTCAGCCAACCGGCGTTTTACCGCGGTTTGGCCAGGTGCGCTGGAACGACTGAGCGGACCGGGCGGCGGCCGGTTTGGCTTAACCTGACAGCGGCGTGAGAAAAAGGGCTGGGCATCAGTACAGGCTCTTTTTCTTTTTCGGTACCCGGCAGGATTTACCAGCCGGGGCGGTGAATAGCTACCGGCGCGGGCGAACCCGTACTCCTGTCTCTTATACACATCTGAC
>JAOAFP010000203.1 GCA_026416215.1 Negativicutes bacterium
CAGTCAGGTTTCGGTGGCGGTGATGAAGAAAGCCCTGGATCTGCAGAAGTTGCAGGGGCAGGAAATGGTAAACATGCTGCAGTCAGCGGGGGGGCCGTCTACAAACCCGGCAATCGGGCGAAACGTCGACATAGCGGTGTAGGGTCTGGGAAAACCGTTCGTGAGGACGGTTTTTCTGTTGGAGGACGGAGTGCGCACAAAAATACTAAGTGTAGCTTTTGACCGGGTGGATATGGAACAGGCAATCGGTCTGGTTCAGCGGCACCTTGGCGGTCAGGCTGGAGAAAAATTGCAGGTGGTGACCGCCAACCCGGAAATTGTGATGACGGCTGAAGCTGATGAACAGTACCGCCGGACAATAGCTGCAGCCGGTCTGGTGGTGGCTGACGGGATTGGGGTGGTGATCGCTTCCTGGCTGATTGGCCGAAAACTGCCAATGCGGGTGGCAGGGTACGATCTGGTGACGAACCTGCTCCGCCGGTCCAGCGGGGTCAGGGTTTTTTTGCTGGGGGCGGCACCGGACACGGTTGTGGCGGCGGCGGAAAGGGTGGCGTTCCTGTTTCCGGGGATAGAGGTTGTGGGGTATCAGCATTGTTATTTCCCCGTTTACCAGCAATCGACAATTATCGAGCGAATTAACAGCCTGAATCCGGATCTGTTGCTGGTGGCCCTGGGATGCCCCCGTCAGGAACTCTGGATCGGCGAAAATCTCCCCATTCTTTCCTGCAAAGTGGCAATCGGTGTCGGGGGCACGCTGGACGTCTGGTCCGGGAAGGTCAAACGGGCACCACTAATCTGGCAGAAACTGGCTATCGAATGGTTGTACCGCCTGATCCGACAGCCCAGCCGCTGGCGGCGGATGCTGGTTTTGCCGAAGTTTATGCTGATGGTTCTCTGGCGGGGATGGGTGGCAGGTCGGCAATGATTCGGATAAAAAGCGAAACCCTGTGGTCATCTCAGGATGATTTTGACCACAACTGCGGTCAACCGTCAGTGCCGAAAAGTGGGTGCAGGGTGGTTGTCGTCGGTTGCCGGCTGGGATATAATCTAATGCAGTAAACCGGTGCTTATTAAACGATAGTGGGAGACAGGGCAGTGCACCCGATTGTCAGAGAAGGATACAGGTATATTTTTATTTCTCTACTGATAACGGTGGCCGTCGCCTGCTGGTGGCAGTGGTGGGCGGTGATTCCGGGTGTGTTAACGGCGTTTTTGACGTTTTTTTTTCGCAATCCCGTCCGGGTTTCCCCGTCCGACGACCGACTGTTGTATTCGCCGGCTGACGGCAGGGTTATGGCGGTTAGCGATGTGTTTTTCGATGAGGAATTTCTGTCTGCCCCGGCCCGGAAGATCACGATTTTTCTGTCGGTGTTCGATGTTCACGTAAACCGGATACCTATGAGTGGTGACATTCGTTACCAGCAGTATACCTGCGGAAGGTTTATTCCGGCCTTCAAAGATGCGGTTGGCTTTGAGAACGAACGCCATGCCATCGGTCTTGACAACGGCCGGCACAAAGTTCTGGTGACCCAGATTGCCGGAATTCTCGCCCGGCGGATCGTTTCCTGGGTCGTGCTGGGCAGCCGGGTATATCAGGGTGAATGTTACGGGATGATCAAGTTTGGTTCCTGTACCGAGCTTACTGTGCCGGTTGACACCACCATTCTGGTGCGGAAGGGAGACAGGGTGATTGGCGGTAAAACAGTGGTCGGGAGGTTTGATGACCAGACAGATCGCTAACGCGATAACCGCCGCCAATCTGGTGCTGGGAATGGTGTCGCTGCTGCTGATTTTTGGCGGATATTATCGGCTGGCGGCGGCCGGGGTATTGCTGGCAATGGTGGCTGACGCTGCCGACGGACGGGTGGCAAGGGCACTGGGGGTAAGCAGCGAATTCGGCAAGGAGCTCGACTCCCTGTGCGATCTGGTGTCGTTTGGCGTGGTTCCGGCGATTCTGGGCTGGCGGGTCTACCTGGCCGGCGACGGTCTGACGGCTATGGCGGCGGTGGTGCTGTTTGCCCTGTGCGGGGC
>JAOAFP010000204.1 GCA_026416215.1 Negativicutes bacterium
ACTATTGACATACTGACCAATTACGCCACGGTTAATGCCGCGCCGGTTGAACAGCTTGATCGGGTGCTGGCAGATGAAATATACTGCGGTTGTGACGATGGTGTTATGTCTGAGCTGGGCAGGCTGCTGCCGGCGGTCGGTCTGTCCAGATATGACGGACAGTTGCTGGCGCGGATGTGGATGAACTTCCGGTCCGGCGAAAGTGCGCGGGTGTGCAACCCGTCACTGTGGGCGGCGGCGCTGATCAGGACGTTTGCAAAGGTGAATGCGATTAAAATTGGCGACTTTGAGGCTCTGGCCGGCCTGGCCGGAGTATCGGCGGCAGCAGTCGGAAAAGCTGCGCATAGAATCGAGACTGCTCTGGACATTTGGCCTTTTGACGTCCGGTTTCTTAATGAGGATGGCTTTATGAGTTACCTATACAGTTACCTCCATAAACTGACCGAGGGATTGACAAAAGAGGAGGGCTGAATTATACTGCTCAGGCAGCAAGCAGAAGCGTCCGCTTCTCACCCACGTGCTGCCTCTGGGCTGGTTGTGGGTTATGATGGGCAGGGTAATTTGTGCGTGGGCGGACAGGCTGTGTCCGCTTATTTTTTTGAGGGAGGGATCAGGTCATTAGCAGGGAAGAACTGAGGATCAACGAGGAAATCCGCGTCCGGGAGGTTCGGCTGGTCGGGGTGAATGGCGAACAACTGGGCATAATGGATTCCCGGACTGCACTGCAAATTGCCGCTGAACATCAGCTGGACCTGGTGGAGATTGCCCCGACGGCCAGACCGCCGGTATGCAAGATTATGGACTATGGCCGGCATAAATATGAACAACACAAGCGGGAGAAAGAGGCAAAGAAAAAACAACGGGTGATTGTTGTCAAGGAGGTCAAATTCAGGCCGGGGATCGAAGACCATGACTTTACGGTGAAGATGAAAAATGCCCGCCGGTTTTTGGCTGACGGTGATAAGGTCAAGGCGACAATCATGTTCCGGGGTCGGCAGCTGGCTCACCCGGAACTGGGAAAGGATGTACTCGACCGCTTGGCCCAGTCCCTGCAGGATGTGGCTAATGTTGAAAAGGAGGCCAAACTGGAGGGACGCAACATGACGATGATTCTGGCGCCGAGAGCGTCGTCCGGCAGGGGCAGGGCCGGACAGGCGCCGGCGACCACTTAAGCGGAGGATGGAACAATGCCAAAAATAAAAACCAGACGGGCGGCTGCCAAGCGGTTCAGGGCAACCGGCAGCGGTGAATTCAAGCGATCGAAGGCCTACAAGAGTCATATTCTCGAGAAAAAATCCCCGGCCAGAAAGCGCAATCTGCGCAAGGCGGCCATGGTCAGCAGAGCTGACCGTGAGCGGGTGGCTCTGATGTTGCCGTACGCCAAATAATTTAGCCAAGGAGAGACTGGATATATGCCAAGAGTGAAAAAGGGCGTTACCGCCCGTCGTCGCCATAAGAAGATTCTCAAGCTGGCCCGGGGCTATCGGGGTGCCAGAAGCAAGCAATACCGCAAGGCCAATGAACTGGTGATGAAGGCCCTTCATTATGCTCACCGCGATCGCCGGGCAAAAAAACGCGATTTCCGGCGGCTGTGGATCATCAGAATCAACGCTGCAGCCAGATTGCACGGGCTGTCGTACAGCCAGTTTATGTCGGGCCTGAAACAGGCCGGGGTGGAGATTAACCGCAAAATGCTTGCCGATATGGCGGTGAATGACAAAAACGCGTTTGCTGTGCTGGTTGAAACGGTAAAGAACGCAGGGTAGCCGACAAGCCGGGTTGACTTGCTGTTTCGGCTATGTTATCATCATACGGCGTTTGGTCAAAGTTGGCATGCGGTCGTGGCGGAACGGCAGACGCGCTAGCCTCAGGAGCTAGTGGGGGAAACCCCGTGGTGGTTCAAATCCACTCGACCGCACCATTTTTGATCTAGTCCGGGGGGGCGGATTTGTTCGGGCGGTTG
>JAOAFP010000205.1 GCA_026416215.1 Negativicutes bacterium
GTTGAACACCGCCACGCCGTCCCTGTCGGTATGACATGTATCCACCGGCTCAACATTGTTCAACCGCATCAATTTCAGCCACGCCCCTACCACCGGCCGGCCCCAGCGGTCGGTGAGCCTGACCTTGTTGACTATTTTTCCCGCCGTCACGGCGTCCGGACTGCTCCCGGCTTCCGCTGCCGACTGGCCAACGGTCTGAACACTGTCAGCCACAGCCGGGGACGGTCCGCCAGCCATCGCCTGCCCGGCGGCCGCGGCAATCACCAGCAAGCAGACCAGGAAAGCATTTTTCATCATTAATCCTCCTTGATGGCCGGCAAGCTCACCGGCTGAGCGGCTCAAGCCGCACGGTCAGAAACAGCATGGAAAACTCCCGGTCAATGTTGGTCTGTTCATAGGAAAAAAAGTATTTGATAAGCGGAATATCCCCCAGAACCGGCATTTTGTAGGTCTGCGGCAGGTAGGAATCAGTCCTGAAGCTGCCGGCAATGACCGGAAAGCCGTCAGCCCTGACAATCCGGGTGGTGGTGAGATTTTTCTGGGTAAACGGCACTCCGCCGCTGCCGCTGGGAGCCTGGGTCAGAACCGAAAGCTGCACGTTCACATCCAGCCGCACCCAGCTGTTGGCCGGATTTGTAACATCGTACTGCATGACGGTCGGGGTGATTGTTACCTGGGTGGTGATGGTTTGCGAAGACGCCGTATCCCCGCCCCCTTCGCTCGAGGACTGGGGGATTGTAAAGGCAATGTTGTCAGTGCTGTTAAGGGTCCCGGTCACCCCGTTTTCGGCCATAATCGTCGACGCCACCAGTACTTTACCGATACTGTCGCTGTTGTACAGGTTCCAGGTCAGGAATCCCATGGCATCGAGGGTGGCGCTATAAGTGAACGGGCCGGTAGCACCGGCACCAATTCCGTAGCCGTAGGTTCCGCTGTAGCCGGTGTTGGTCCAGCCGATCTGCTGGGGAACAATCGGCAATCCCACGCTTTTCATCTCCGATTCGGAAAACTCCTTGAGCATGGCCGAAATGTTGACCAGAACCCTGGGGATATTATCGGGGATACGCAGGACCGAAAACACCACCTGGCGGGCATTTTCCACCGCTGCCGGGTCCTGGCCCGATAAAATCAAATACTGGACATCCCCTTCGTTTACAACCCCCACCGTTATTCCCGGCAGATCGGGCTGAAGGCTTGCCATGGCCGCGGTCAGAGCGGAAGCATCGTTTTTGGTAATCGGTACCCTGAGCAAACGTCCCCCGTTGCTGGTCTCGACCTCCAGCGCCGGTTGCCGGTCAACGTTGGCCAGTGGCCGGCCGGGCTCAGCCTGAACCTCCCCTTCGCTCTGGGCTGCCGTCATCGCCGGCACATCATCCGCCGGTTCGGCTGCCCCCACAGCCGCACCCGCCGGCAGAACCTGTAGTGACCAGATGACCAAAGCCGTCACCAGCATTTTTAGCCTCAACATAACGGTCAGCTCCCCATCAGCTGGGTCTGCGGCACCAGCTTCACCGACACAAACAGCATGGAAAGCTCGCGCTGCACATTGTAAGTCTGGTACGAAAACAGCCACTTCAGCACCGGTATTTGCCCAAGAATCGGAACGTAGTAGTTGCCCGGCATGTTTTGGTCAGTGACAAAGCTGCCAGCGACGATCGGCTCGCCATTGGCCCTGATAATCCGGGTGGTGGTAAGGGTCTTGGTGGTGTACGACGCCCCGGCAATAGGGTTTTGATTGGTTATAACCGACAGCTGGGTGTTGATGTTCAGCTTGATCAGCGACTGTGACGGATCCTGCCGGTCAAACGATATGATGGTCGGGGTTATCTGCACACTGGAATTGATAGCCTGGTTGGTCGAGGTGTTGCTGCCACCCTGGGAGACCACGATCGGCATGTTGTCAGAATTCTGGATGGTACAGGCGATGCCGTTATGGGTGGTCACGCTGCCGGCCACCATC
>JAOAFP010000206.1 GCA_026416215.1 Negativicutes bacterium
ATCTTCTGGGCCGTGCCGGCCTTCATGCGGGTTGAACCGGTAATAACCTCCGGTCCGCACAGCACGGCTATCGTAACGTCTGCCACCTTGCTGACCGGAGCATTGTCCGAACAACATACCGCCACCGTCTTGCACCCCAGTTGTTTGGCATACGTCAGCCCGCCCAGGACATACGGCGTCCGCCCGCTGGCCGCCAGACCCACCACCAAATCGGCCGGGCCCAGACCGCGGCTGGCCAGCTGCTCAGCAGCCATTACCGGGCTGTCTTCAGCATTCTCCACCGCCTGCCGGACAGCCAGATCGCCACCGGCAATGATCCCCTGGATTAGTTCCGGTGGTACACCGTAGGTGGGAGGACATTCCGAGGCATCGAGAATCCCCAGCCGGCCGCTGGTCCCGGCCCCGATATAGAACACCCGTCCCCCTTGTCTGAGTGCCTCCACTGCAAAATCCACCGCCACGGCGATCTGGGGCAGGCACTTCTCCACTGCCGGAGCAACTTTCTTGTCCTCGGAGTTAATCCTGGTGACAATCCCCAGGCTGTCCAGCCGGTCAATGTCAATTGTGTCGGGATTCCGCCCTTCAGTGGCAATCGCCGAAAAATCGATCGGGGTGCTCATCAGTTCAGGCCTCGACAAAGTAGAATGGTTGACCGGGTTTTATGTGGTCGACCAAAAACACCTCGGCATCTACCACCCTGCCCAGCACATTGACCCGCTCGTCTGCCGGCAAATCGGTGGTGCTGACGTGCAGCTCACCCATGTAACGGGTGTAACGTTCATTGTCGACTGCAACTGTTCCCTTGGGGCGGGGCAACGGCGGCCGGGAGACGATTGTCTGGCCATCGTAAAGATCACGGGTCTCGCTGGCCCGTACCATTCGCTCGGCCGCATCAACCCGGTTGCGTAACCGCCGGTCAAACAGAATCTGCCGCTCAATCTCGCTGAGACCGGATGCCGGACTGACCCTCAGGACTATCGTTTCGCTATTAACCGGTGCAACTCCTGCCAGCTCCCGCTCGTCAGGCAGCGGATCGCCGAAATACAGCCCGTGCAGCACACCGCTCACCGCCAGGTGCTTAGCTGCTGCCACTGAATCCATAAACCGGTGAACCTCCACCGTCGGCAGGCCGGCTTTCACCGGACCGCGCGGATTGGCCGCTGACGGCAGAAAGGCATAGACCCTGATGCCAAACTGCCGCCACATCCTGCTGCGTTCAACCAGCAAATCGTAGGACAGCCCGCTTTCCGGCCGGGGGTAAAAGTTGTGCAGGGCTTCAACCCGGCTGAGGTCAGCACCGGCCGCCCTGATCAGCTCAAACTGTTCAAAGTCAATCGTACTGGCATTCAGCTGGATCTTCATACCTTCGCTGCGGGTAAACCATGCTATCTCGGCCGGCGTAAACCCATAGTCCAGCCGCAGGGCAGCAATGCCCAGTTCTTTCAGCGGCGTGACATCCCGCTTGGCCGCCCCGAGAAACCGGAATGTCCGCGGCGAAATATCCGCCACCACCTCCAGCCCGGTTACCTTCGCCCAGCTGACGATCAAGCGAAAATCGTTGATCGTCTGATCATTTTCCGCTTCCGGCACATGCAGGGACGTAAACAGCCGGGTAAACCCATACCTTGCCGCCAACTCGATGCCATTCCTCATTTCCTCCGGATCATAGCCCATTCCGGCATAAAGGGAAATGCCTTTTTCCATGTCTTCTCCCTGTCTCTTTCAAGTGTGCTAGCGCATCAAATTACGCTTAAAGACAAAACTTTCAATCCAGTTCATTTGCGGCCCAATCCCCTAGCGGCCGATGAAGGATACTCTATCTCCGGCACAACGCCTATAAACTTGCCGGCTGAATCAACCTGGAGCCCGAACACCATGCTATACCCGTCGTACTGGTTTAATCCGCCGGTGTTTAGATTATAGTAAATATCGCTTACCGTTCCCGCGGTTAAATC
>JAOAFP010000023.1 GCA_026416215.1 Negativicutes bacterium
CCCCAGGGCAATGCCACCAGCGGCCTGGGATTCAACAAACACCGGCTACAAAATTCGGTGTACGATGTGCTGATCAACGATCTGCCGGCGGAGAAGATTATCAGCGACACCAGCATCGCCTGCCTGCACCTCTTGCCGTCCACCATTCAGCTGGCCGGGGCGGAAATCGAACTGGTGGCCCTGCTGACCAGGGAGAGCAAGCTGAAACAGGGGCTGGCTTCGGTGGCCGATCAGTACGATTTCGTGCTGATCGACTGTCCGCCGTCGCTGGGACTGCTGACCATCAATGCCCTGACCGCGGCCGAAGCGGTGCTGATTCCCATCCAGTGCGAATTTTACGCTCTGGAGGGGGTTAGCCAACTGGTCAGCACGATCGGTCTGGTCCAGAAGGCGCTGAACAGCCGGCTGGCCATCGAGGGAGTGCTGCTGACCATGTACGACTCCCGGACCAACCTTTCGCAACAGGTGGCCGACGAGGTGCGGACGTATTTCCGGGACAAGGTCTTCCGCACCGTGGTTCCCCGCAATGTGCGGCTGAGCGAAGCTCCCAGCCACGGGCAGCCGATCATCACTTACGACCGCCGGTCGCGCGGCAGTGAGGTTTACTTCGGGCTGGCCCGCGAAGTGGTGGAAAGGAATTAGCTTTATGCGCATACGGCAAAAGATCTTAATTTCCCAGGTGGTTTTACTGGCAGTTTTTACCGTGGCTGTCGGGCTGGCCGGATACTTCATCTGGCTGCGTGGTTATGTGCAGCTGGAAAGGCAGGAGACCCTGAACAAACTGACCAGGCTGGAAACAGCGTTTAACGGCCAGGCCTATGCACTCAGCCAGCTGTTGAACGACTGGGCGGCCTGGGACGAGTGCTACGCCTATGCCCTGGGGCAAAACAGCGAGTTTGCCGGCAGGTATCTCAGCAGTGGCAACCTCTCCAACCTTGACCTTTCGCTGCTGGCCGTCTATGACCGGAATGGCCGGTTGACTCAATTTATGGTGCGTGACCGGGATCGGGAGCAGGAGGAGGCCTACCGCCGGGCGATGGCGGGAGTGGCGATTGGTCAACGGCGGGGCTGGCAGGCGGAGGATAACAACGAAGTGACGGTGGTTTACGCCGGTGATATGCCGATTTTGCTGGCCAGGCAGCCGATAACCCCAACCAACCGTCAGGGACAGCCGGCCGGCTGGCTGGTGTTCGGTCGGGCAATGGACGCAGAGTTTGTCGGCCGGATGCTGAAACAGGCCATGGTCGGAGCGGTCAGGATTTCACCACCGGTCGATCCCAGCCCGGCCATGCTGGCGGCGGCCGAACAGAAGGACCGGCTGGTTGAGATTTATCCCCGGCAGCGAAACGGTTCTGCCAGCTTTGCCTACGTAGTGGTGGCGGCGGCTGAGGACCGTCAAGTGTTCTACAATCTCGACTATGAAACCCCCGACAGCGGCTGGCTGAAAATGTCGCTGTTCGTCGGTCTGCTGCTGGTGGTGGGTGGCGGACTGATCACCCTGTACTACTGGTTTGCCCGACGGATGCTGCTGGACAAGCTGGCGACGATCGACCGGTTTGTCAGTGGCTTTCGTCTGACCGCCAGCGGTCGGCAGCAACGGCTGGTGGTTGAGGGGCAGGACGAGCTGGCCGATCTGGCAGCCATTGTCAACAAGTCGTTTGTCGAGATTGGCAGCCTGTACGAGAAGCTGCGCGACGAGCTGAACGAGAGAAAAAAGGCCCAGGCCGAGCTGACCAGGGCGTTGGCGGCCGCGCAGCAGGCCGACCGGGTTAAGCAGGAGTTCCTGGCCAACGTCAGCCACGAGTTGCGGACGCCGATGAATGCGCTGGTGGGAATGAGTGAAATGCTGACCATGATGGTGGACGATCCGGAGGCCGCCGACTTTGCTGCCAGCATCTCCCAGTCAGCCCATGCTTTGAATATACTGCTTAACGACGTGCTGATCCTGACCCAGCGTGGGGATATAAATGCCGGGCCGGTGGTCGGACCGGTGTCGCCCCGGGAGATGGTGCGGACGGTGATAAAAGCCCTGCTGGGTGAACGGGGGAGACAGCAGATAATAGTCGAGGAGTACGGCGATAATTTGCCAGAGGCTGTCTGTGTTGACGGAGCGCGGATCCGGCAAATTCTCCTCAATCTGTTGAGCAACGCGGTCAAGTTTGGCGGCGGAAAGCCGGTGACCGTGAGTGTGGCCCTGACCGACAACGATGATGACCGGCCCGGCAGGCTGGCGATCACTGTGGCCGACCAGGGTGTCGGGATGAGCGAGGAAGTAATGGCGCGGATCTTTGAGCCGTTTTTCCAGGCCGACGGCTCGAGTACCCGGAGGTACGGCGGAATCGGGGCCGGCATGGCAGTGGTCAAGCAGCTGGTTGACGGGCTGGAGGGACAGATTACGATCAGCAGCCGGGTGGGCGAGGGAACATCGGTGGTTGTTGTAGTGCCGTTGGCCGGGGAAGGGGGAGAAAAGCCAAATGTCGGTTAGCCGGGGACTGGGACGGGGACTGGGGTCACTGATCCCAGGGATTGCAGACGACAGGATCGTTGAGGTGCCGATTGACAGTCTTACTGCCAATCCCTATCAGCCGCGGGGCTGTTTTGACGATCAGGGGCTGGAGGAGCTGGCGGCATCGTTGCGCCAGCAAGGGCTGATGCAGCCGCTGATCGTGAGACAGACCGACGACGGTTGGCAGATTGTCGCCGGTGAGCGGCGGTGGCGAGCGGCTAAAAAGGCCGGCTGGGCGACGGTCAGGGCGGTTGTTCAGCAGTGCGACGACCGGGCGATGATGGAGTGGGCGCTGGTGGAGAATTTGCAGCGGGAAAACCTCAACCCGCTGGATGAGGCGCAGGCCTACCGCAACCTGATCGATCACTTCGGCATGACCCAGGAGGAAGTTGCGACCAGGGTGGGCAAGAGTCGGTCGGCGGTGGCTAACTGCCTGCGCCTGCTGAATCTGCCGTTCAACGTTCAGGAGCAGGTCCGACTGGGCAGGCTGAGCAGCGGACAGGCCCGGGCCCTGTTGGCGCTGCCGGCCCGGGAAATAGAGGCGGCGGCCGAAAAAATAATTACCCTGCAGCTGACGGTCCGGGAAACCGAGGAACTGGCACGGCAGGATAAGGGGAAAAAGCAGGTGTCGGGCAACAAGCCACAGCTGGCTCCGGCTGGCGACCCGTACGCCCAGGCGGCTATCGAACGGATGACCGAGCTGCTGGCCACCCGGGTCAGAATTCGCCAGGGCAAGTCTCGCGGTAAGATCGAAATCGAGTACTATGGACGAGAGGACCTGCAGCGGATCATCGACTGCCTGACCGGCGGCGGCGAACGGCAGTGGGGCGGGTCGGAGACAACAAATTTTTCGGTGTGAGGTGACAGGGTGATCTATCTGGACAATGCAGCAACCGGCTGGCCCAAGCCGGACTGTGTGGTCAATGCCGTGGTCGAGGCACTGACTGAGAATGGGGGAAACCCCGGCCGGGGCGGACATTCACTGGCCCGGGCGGCCAGCCGCCTGATTTATCGGGCCCGGGAAGGGCTGGCCAGGCTGTTCAATGCTGAGGATTCGGCTCAAATTGTCTTTACGGCCAGTGCTACGGCCGGCATCAACCTGCTGCTGTCGGGTATGGCCAGGCCGGCGTCCAGGGTGGTGGTGAGTTCGGCCGAGCACAACGCCGTGGCCCGTCCTTTGCGCCGTCTGCAACAGGAAAGACATATTCAGATTGTGAAAATCAGGTGTGACCGCTATGGGCGGCTGGATGTAAACAACCTCAAGGAACACCTGGCCGACGGGGCCGATCTGGTGGTGGTGGGACATGCCTCCAACGTGACCGGCGCGATCTATCCTTTGGCTGATATTGCCGAACTTTGCAAGTGGTACGAGGTGCCGTTGGTGGTGGATGCCGCCCAGACGGTCGGGCGGACGCCGATCGACGTCACCGAACTTGACCTTGCCGGTCTGGCAGCCAGCGGGCACAAGGGATTGTTCGGCCCGCAAGGCTGTGGTTTTGTTTACATAAAAAACGGCGGGGAGATTCCGGCAATGATCTGCGGCGGCACCGGATCGGCATCGGAGAGTGATCACCAACCGGAATTCATGCCTGACAAATTTGAGAGTGGGACCGCTAACCTTCCCGGCATTGCCGGGCTGGCGGCGGGAGTGAACTTTATCCGTGAAATCGGTTTGGAAGAAATACACCGGCACGAAATGTTCCTGGCTGAAAAACTGGTTGAAGGGCTGGCCGCCATTCCCGGCGTGACGGTGTACGGACCGCCGGACATGGATGAGCGCAGCTCGGTAGTTTCATTCAACGTCGATGGTTGCGACTGTGGCGAGGTTGAGGGACTGCTCGATCAGCGCCACCGGATTATTTGCCGGGCGGGCATGCATTGTGCCCCCTGGGCCCACAGCGTGCTGGGAACTGCATTGCGGGGAACGGTCAGGCTGAGTCCGGGCTGGCAGACCACCGAGGAGGAAGTGGAACAGACCCTGGCCGCCGTGGCAGAAATCGCGACCAAGCGTTCGTGAGGGGAAAGACAGAATGTTCAGCTGGATGACTGGAAGTGGGATCGGCATTGATCTGACCGGTCTGGAGGCCGGGTTGTTGCTGGCCGTGCTGGGGCTGGCGGCGTGGTGTTTTTGTCTGCACCGGCGGTGGCGGCAGCTATCCGAGGGATATCGGCGGTTTATGTGCGGCAAGACTGGTGGGCAGCTGGAAGAGGTGCTGCTGGCGATCGGCCGGCAGCAGGAGCAAAACACTGCCGACATCGCCCGTCTCAGGGAGGAAAGCGGCAATATCCGCCGGCAAATGGACGGCTGTCTGCAAAAGGTGGCCATGGTCAGGTATAACGCCCTGCCCGAACTGGGCGGGGAGATAAGTTTTGCAGTGGTCCTGGCCGACGGCAACGACAACGGCGTGGTGCTGTCCACAGTGTTTGGCCGGGCTGATACCCGGGTGTACGGCAAACCTCTGGCCAACGGCCGGTCGCCGTACCCGCTGACGGAGGAGGAACAGCGGGCGATGGCTGGGGCAGGAATCGGGAGAAACTGACGGTGGCAGCAACATCCTTCCCCCCTGACAAGTACGAGCTGGTCCGGGAACGGCTGCGCCGGCTGCCGGCTGTCGACCGGGTGCAGCTGGCTTGGGCTGACCAGGCGACAGGGCAGCGGCTGGACACCGACACGATCCGGCAGGTATTGGCTGGTCGGCGACGGCAAATTCTGGCCGGCGAGGATGCCGACTGTTCGCTGGCGGCAATACTGGACGACTGCCGGTCGGCCCTGGCCGACGGCCGGTGCGATGAATTGCAGCCGGTAATCAACGCCACCGGCGTGGTGCTGCACACCAACCTGGGGCGGGCTCCCCTCGCCCGGCGGGCGCTGGCCGGGCTGCAGACCGTGGCCGCCGGCTACAGCAATCTGGAGTACGATCTGAAAAGCGGCGAACGGGGCAGCCGTTACGATCACGTGACGGCCAAACTCTGCCGGCTGACCGGTGCCGAAGCCGCCCTGGTGGTCAACAACAACGCGGCGGCGGTTTTGCTGGCGATAGCGGCACTGGTTGGCAGCGGTGAGGTCATAGTCAGCCGAGGCGAGCTGGTGGAAATAGGCGGCGGATTTAGGGTGCCGCAGGTTATTGCCCGGCTGGGCGGTCAGCTGCGCGAGGTGGGAACTACCAACCGGACCGGCATTGAGGATTACCGGCAGGCGATTGGCGAACAGACTCGGGCCATTCTCAAGGTTCACTGCAGCAATTTCCGCATAACCGGATTCACCTCCCTGCCCGACGACCGCCAGCTGGTGGACCTGGCATCTGCCCACGGTCTGCCGGCAATCTACGACATCGGCAGTGGTTACCTGCGGGGTGGGGCATACTTGCCGGCCGGGGAAAAATCGGTGGCCGAGGCGGTGGCGGCCGGGTATGACCTGGTTACATTCAGCGGCGACAAGCTGCTGGGGGGACCGCAGGCCGGCATCATTGTCGGCAAGCGGTCGTGGGTTGAACGGCTGTACGGGGACCAGCTGCTACGGGCCCTGCGCATTGACAAGCTGTCGCTGGCGGCACTGGCCGGTACGTTGGACGAGTATCTGGACGACAGCGGGGGGGCGGCAATACCGGCCCAGCAGATGCTTGGGGCCGATCCGGCCGGGCTGAGGCGGCGGGCCGGGCGGCTGGCGAAAAACATCAACCGGACAGCAACTGTAACGGCAGCGGTGGTGCCGGCCAGCTCCCAGGCCGGGGGCGGGGCGTTGCCTGAACTGGCGATTGCCAGCTGGGCGGTGGCGGTCAGGCATCCCCAGCTGACAGCTGATGAGCTGCGCAACCGGCTGCGGCGGTACCGTCCGCCGATCATTGTCCGGGTGGAGGGCGGCGCGGTGCTGATTGACGTGCGGTGCCTGCTGGCCGGCGACGATCAGAAGGTGGTGGCGGCGCTGACTGAAATCGGAAAAGGCGGCTAAAGGTGGACCGATCGTTCCTGCTCGGGGTGTTCGGACACGTTGACCATGGCAAGACCGCCCTGGTCCGGGCCCTGACCGGGGTGGACACCGATCGGCTGCCGGAGGAAAAGCGGCGGGGCATGACAATTGACCTGGGATTCGCCCCGCTGAAATTGGCCCCGGGGGTGGAGGCCGAAGTGGTCGACGCTCCCGGACATGAAAAGCTGTTGAAAAATATGCTGGCCGGAGCGGCAACAGTGGACGGGTTTCTGTTGGTGGTGAGTGCCGGCGAGGGCATATCCGGGCAGACCGTGGAGCACGCCGCTGCCCTTCAGCACCTGGGGGTAACCGCGGGAATTGTGGCGGTAAGCCAGATCGACAGAGTGGACGGTCAGCAACTGTGCGCAGTGCGGGATCAGGTTTACGGGTGGCTGGCCGGCACATCCCTGGCCGGCTGTGAGATCTGTGCGGTTTCGGCCTTCACTGGGGTGGGATTGCCGGAGCTGCGGCAGGCCCTGGGGCGGTTGGCCGCCCGGATTCCGGACAGGCCGCAAGATGGACCGTTTGCCCTGTGGATAGACCGGGTGTTCTCACTGCCCGGGCACGGTACGGTTGTCACCGGGACGGTGCTGAGCGGGGAACTGAGAGTACAGGACAAGGTTACCAATCGCAGCAGTGGCCGCGAGTACCGGGTGCGCAATCTGCAGCGGCATGCCGTCGACGTTGAACGGGTGATGGCGGGACAGCGGGCGGCAATCAATCTGGCCGGGGCTGAACTCACAGAGATTAAGCGGGGGCAGCTACTGGTCAGGAGCGGGGCAGGGGCCGGCGGCCGGCGGTGGGCGGTACTGGCCCGCTGGACAGTTTCCCCTCCGCCGCTGCGCGGCCGGCGGCTGCGGATAAACTCAGGCACGGCCGAATATCCGGTCTGCGGCCGGCGGTTCGAGATTACCGGCGACGGTACCGGTATCATCGAGGTGGCCGGCGCAGGGGAGATTATTGCCATACCGGGAACAGGCCTGGTGGGGCGGGACGGTAACAACGGCCAGCTGCTGTTTGGCGGCATCTGGCTACTGCCGGTCGAACGATCGATCGCCTGGAAGAGAATCAGGCCGCTGGCCGAGGCCTGGCAGTGCGGGCGGGCTGGCGGGATTATGGACAAGGTGCTGGCGGCGGCCGGATGTCTGCCAGTTGAACAGCTGCCCGGACTGTGTGGGATCTGGCCGGCCGGGCAGTACCTGGCCGGCTGGGAAGATCTGCGGCGGCAGGCCGTACAGGCCGGCCGGCTGATTGCCGACCGGCAATGGTGGCTGGGACAACAGGCAAAGATTGCCGAAGTGCTGCAGGCGGTGCACGCTGCCGAGCCGCAGCGGGGAGGACTGACGGCGGCTGAGATCGCCGGCCGGCTGAGGCAGGAGCCCGGCAGGACCGGCTGGCTGCTGGCGACAGCGGTGCAGGCCGGCCGACTGGATGAGGCCGGCGGCGGGTACACCCTGCCCGGGAAGGGGCGGCCGGCTGAACAGGCGGCGTTTGAGCAAAAACTCTCGATTATGCTTGAACAGGCCGGTCTGGGGACAATTTCGCCAGGCTGGCTGGCGGCCGGACAGCCGCAGCTAACGCCGCGGGAGGTCACGGCGGTCTGGCGGCGACTGGTTCAGACCGGGCAGATTGCTGGGCACGCCGGCTACTACTGGTCGGCCGGGCAGCTGGCGGCGATCCGGCGACTGCTGCATGGCCACTTTGCCACCCGTTCCGATCTGACGCTGGCCGAATTTCGCGACATGTGCCGGGTGAGCCGCAAACTGGCCCTGGCAATGCTGGAACTCTGCGACCGGCGACACTGGACAGTCCGGCAGGGCGACCGGCGGCTGGCCGGACACAGGTTGGAAAGGCCGGATTGATCGGCTGGGGGATGCTATTATTGTGAACAATGTGAACAGCGACGGGAATGCCTGGCGGGCGGAGAGCAAGCGCCGGGCGGCGCTGCTAGCGGTTGCTGCCAGCAGCGGACTGGTGGTTGTCAAACTGGCAACGGGGGTAGCTACGGGGGCGGTCAGCATCATTTCCGAAGCTGCCCATTCGGCGGTGGATCTGCTGGCAGCGGTCATAGCCTACCTGGCGGTGAAAAATGCCGACCGCCGGCCGGACAGCGGTCACACGTTCGGCCACGGCAAGCTGGAGAATGTCTCCGGCGTGGTCGAAGCGCTGCTGATCGTGCTGGCGGCAATCTGGATCATCTGGGAGGCCGGGCAGAAATTTTTCCGCCGGGAACTGCCTGAACAGCTGTCGTTGGGGATGGCGGTGATGGCGCTGTCAACGCTGGTTTGCTGGCTGGTGTCCCGGCGACTGGCAGCGGTGGCAAAAAAGACTTCCTCGCCGGCGCTGGCGGCTGATGCTGCCCACCTGCGGGCGGATGTCTGGTCGGGCGGCGGGGTTGGCCTGGGGCTGATTCTGATCGCCGTTACCGGCTGGACATGGATTGACCCGCTGATAGCGGCGGTGGTGGCCGGGTTTATTTTCCGGGCCGGCTGGCGGCTGACCCGGCAGAATTTCGGCGACCTGATCGACCGCAGCCTGCCCGAGGCGGAAGCCGCCCAAATTAGGCAGATACTGGCTGCTCATCCGGCGGTACGTGGGTATCACCGGCTGCGGACGCGGAAGACTGGCAGCTTCAGGATGATTGACATGCACGTGGTGATGGCCCATAGCCTGCCCCTGGGCGAGGCTCACCGGGTTTGTGATGCGATCGAGGAGGAACTGGAGGAGAGGCTGGGGCCGGTGGACGTTATCATCCACGCCGAGCCATGCTTCGAGAAAAGCCGGCACTGCCCGCTGATAAGCAGCAACGGCGGCGACTACGCCGGCCGCAGCTGCAACTGGTGCGCAAAGGAGGATGGACATGATTAAGCTTACCCAGTATACAACCGGCGGCGGCTGAGCGGCCAAAATCGGGCCGGCGGAGCTGGCCGAAGCCCTGCGGGTGCTGCCACCCGCCAGTGACGACAACCTGCTGATTGGGCCTGGAACAGCCGATGATGCTGCGGTTTACCGGCTGGACGAACGGACGGCACTGATTCAGACGGTGGACTTTTTTACCCCGATTGTCGATGATCCCTACCTATTCGGTCAGATAGCGGCCGCCAATAGTCTGAGTGACGTGTACGCAATGGGAGGCCGGCCGCTGCTCTGCCTGAATATAATCGGCTTTCCCCTGCAGTGCCTGCCGTTGACTGTACTGCAGGAGATCCTTCGCGGGGGGGCTGATAAGGTAATCGAAGCTGGGGCTCTGCTGGTTGGCGGTCATACGGTTGACGATCGGGAACCCAAGTATGGTTTAGCAGTTACCGGGCTGGTTGCTCCCGACCGGGTATGGGCCAACCGCGGGGCAGAGGCGGG
>JAOAFP010000024.1 GCA_026416215.1 Negativicutes bacterium
AGATGTGTATAAGAGACAGGACCAAGCCGCTGGGGACGGGAATTTTGGCCACGGCTGCCCGGGGAGGAATGTTTGAAGCCGAGTTTGCCGGGGCGGCGGCCTCGATGGCCACCCTGAACAGGCTGGCGGCTGAGACGGCACAGACGTTTGAGGTCAGGGCCTGCACTGACGTCACCGGGTTCGGCCTGTTCGGCCACCTGCTGGAGATGGCAGGCGACGAGATTTCGTTCCGGCTGGACAGCCGGCGGCTGCCGCTGCTGGCCGGGGCAGCTGAGGCCGCCGCTCTCGGGATGGTTCCGGCCGGAGCATATTCCAACCGTCGTCATCTGTCCGGGCGGCTGTCGGTGGGACCGGGGGTGGGAGAAAATGTGGTTGACATTTGCTGCGATCCCCAAACCTCGGGCGGACTGCTGTTCAGCCTGCCGGCTGCCCAGGCCGGCCGGCTCGACAGTTTGCTGCGGGCCCGGGGGTTGAAGTCGGCAGTGATAGGAGAGGTGATAAAAAAGCATGAACGAACAATCTACCTTGACTGAAGTTGATGCCAGGGGGCTGCCGTGTCCGCAGCCGGTTTTTGCCGCCAAACGGGCACTGGAAAGCCTTCTGGCCGGAGCTGTGGTGATCAGGGTGGACAACGAGGTGGCCAAGGAAAACATCTTGAAGTTTGCCCGGGCCAACAATTTCACCACTGAAGTGACGGCCACAGACGGCGACTACGCAATTACCGTCTTCAAGGGCAAGATGCCGCCGCCCGGCCGGCAAATCCGGGCCGGGGAGGAAGGCGGGGAGGTGTTAACTAAGAAAAAACCGGCGTCGGGCAGGTCCGGCCGGGATAAGGGCGGCAAAGGTGAGGCTGACAGTCAGGCCGGGCCAGGCACGGCCTACCTGATTACCCAGGACATGCTGGGCCTGGGGGCCAGGCAGCTGGGGGAAATACTCATCAAGTCGATGCTGTTCACCCTGTCCGAGCGCGATACTCCCCCGCCGCTGATCGTGCTGGTCAATAGTGGGGTGAACCTTGTCACCGACCGGTCGCCGGTTATCGGCCACCTGCGACGGCTGGCGGAAAACGGCTGCCGGATACTGGCCTGCGGCACCTGCCTGGAGTATTACAACATCAAGGATCAGCTGGCGGTGGGGGAAGTGACCAACATGTACAGCGCCCTGGAGGAGCTTGAGAAATTCCGGGTGATCACGGTCTGATGGGTACAGGAGCCGGACGGTGAAGGACCGGGCGGTGCTCTACACATTCGAGTCGGTCCATCAGGCAATAAAGGGAGAAGACGTGCTGCGGGCGGCGGGAATTGCCTGCGAGATGATTCCGGTACCGCGGGAAATATCGTTGAGCTGCGGTCAGGGACTGAGGCTGGCGGCGGCTGATGCGGAAAAATCGGAAGCGGCCTGGCGGCAGGCGGCGGTCAGCTGGCAGAAAAAGGTTCACGCCTGCCGTGTAGACGGCAGGTACCGGTACGGGGTGGAAAACTGACCATGCATGATTTTATAATCAAGGTCTGGCACGACCTGCGCGATCCGGCATCGTTGGAGATAATTCTGACCCGGGGGCTGCGCCTGCTGGTGATCGGGGCAGTTCTGTTCGCGATCTGGGCCCTGGCCAGCCACCTGTTGCGACGGCTGCTGTCGGCCGGGCGCAGCTGGGGAATTGCCGATCGGGCGGATGAAAAGCGGCTGGCTACCCTGCGGGGGTTCTGTCAGAACGTGATCCGCATTGTTCTGGCGATTTTCGGCCTTATTATGGGGTTGAGAGAACTTGGCATCGACACCACCTCGATGCTGGCAGGAGTGAGCGTGGTGGGGCTGGCGATCGGGGTTGGCGCCCAGCACATGGTAAGGGACTATCTGTCGGGGATCATCATCGTGGTTGAAAACCAGTTCAATGTCGGCGACAATGTCGAAATAACCTTCGTGAATGGCCCGGTGGTACAGGGGACAGTTGAGCGGATTGCCATAAGATCGACCCAGGTGCGCAGCTCCGACGGCAAACTGAATTTCATAAACAATGGCTCGATCCTGCGGGTGGCAAACGGTAGCCGCGACTGGTCGCTGGCCATGGTGGAAATGACGGTGCCGGCTGAGTGGAACGTGGCCCGGTCGCGTCAGGCTGCCCAACAGGTCTGCCAGCAGCTGGCCGGAAGCGAGGTGGCGGAGTTGCTGCTGGCAGCGCCCGAGGTTGGCGGAGTGAGCGAGGTTAACGCCGACGGGGTCAGCGGGATGGAAATCCGCTGCCGAACCAGGCCGGGGCAGCAGGCGGCGGTGGAGGCAAAAATGCGGGCACTGATTGCCCGGCAAATCGAGGAAGGCAGGTAATGAGCGTCAGTCTGGAGATTGGTCTGGTCGGCTGGCCCAAGGCCGGCAAAACAACGATATTCAACGCTCTGACCGGGGCGGGGGCTCCGGTTACCGACTACCTGGCTGCCAGCGCCCCCCCCAATCTGGCCGTGGTGGCGGTACCCGACGAACGGCTGAAGTGGCTGCAGGAGTTATACCGGGCCAAACGGGTGGTGCCGACAACCATTAAGTTTGTCGACATTGCCGGAGTGGCCGGAGGCGGCGGGATCGGCCGGTCGGTACTGGCGGCAGCCCGCGAGGCCGACGCACTGGTGCAGGTGGTCCGGGAGGGGCTGGCCGTGCCCGGGCTGACCGGCGGCAACAGCGGGCTGTGTGACCAGGTCCGGGGGTTTAATGTCGAAATGTGCCTGGCTGACCTTGAGCTGGTGGAAAAGCGGCTGGAGCGGCTGCAAAAGGCGGTCAAGGGCGGTGACCGGACCAGCCGGGAAGAAAAGGAATTACTGGACAGCTGGCAGGAAAGTCTTAGCGACGGTCTGCCGCTGAGGGCACTGGCCCTGACGCCGGCCGGGGCCAGACTGGCCGGGGGACTGAAGCTGCTGACCGCCAAACCGTTCATGGTGGTGGTAAACACTGACGAGCAATATGCCACACAGCCGGAACAGGCTCCCGGAGTGGCAAAACTTGCGGCGGCCGTGGCTCCGGTTCCGGTTATGGCCATTGCCGGCAAGATTGAGGCTGAACTGGCAGAACTACCGGCCAGTGAGGCCGATGAACTGGCAGCGGTGTTCGCCACCGGGGAGAGGGCAGCGGGGAGGATAATCCGGCAGAGCTATCGGCTGCTCGACCTGGTGACTTTTCTGACTGCCGGCGAACCGGAGGTCAGGGCCTGGACCGTGCGGAATGGTACGAAAGCGCAGCAGGCGGCGGGAAAAATTCATTCGGATATCGGGAGGGGCTTCATCCGGGCGGAAACAGTAGCTTTTGCCGACCTCAGGGCTGCCGGCACGATGGCGGTGGCCAGGGAGAGGGGGCTGGTGAGACTGGAGGGCAAGGAGTACATCGTGCAGGACGGCGATGTGATTCATTTCCGGTTCAACGTGTGAGGGCAACACTGCGGCCGGCCGCCAACCTACGGCCTGCGGCGTTGCGACGAGGGGAGGAAAAGCGATGAGTGGGGAAATATCCCGTTGTGGGCTGGACTGCGGCGAATGCCGCTGCCGGCAGTCCGGAGAGTGTCCGGGGTGTTACGTAGCCAACGGTCAGATGTTCTGGGGGCAGTGCCCGGTATCGTATTGCTGTCAGCAACGGGGGCACGATCACTGCGGTCTGTGCCCGCGTTACTGCTGCGATATGCTGTATGACTTTGCCTATGGCGAACAGGGTGACAACGGACGGAGGCTGGAACGATTAAATCAGCGTTTAAGGGACGGAAGCTAGGACGGCTGGCACTGCTGGTCTGGCTGGCAATCCGGCTTTCCCCCCTGCTGGCGGCGCCCAACCCTTATACCATTGAGGACTGGGAGTGGTATCCGGAATGGCCGGCCGAGGTGAGCGACGGCGGGCCCCGGCTGCTGTTGTCAGACAGCCCGGAGTACGTGGTCAGACCGGGAATTGTATATCGCGACTGGCTTGAGGGCGACTGCCGGATCTTTTTTTACCACGTAAACCGCTGCCGCCAGCCGGCACGGGTCAGCGTGCGGCTGGACAACCTGGAATCCCGGCCGGTGCAGGTGCAGATCAGACAACGGGGGCTGGCCTGGCCGGATCGGGAAACGGTGTTGGTAGGCAAGGCGACGATGCACCACTGGCTGACCGACCGCTGCCGTTATCCCGAAATAACTATTGACCCCGGCGGCCACAGCGAGCTTGACCCCGACCTCGGACAAATCACGATATGGGACGAGCAGCTAATCAACGGAATATATGACCTGAGCTGCAACGGCAGGGTTATGGCCACTATTGCGATGATCCCCCGGGGACAGACAGACGAACAGTTTTGGGCCGGCCAGCCGGAGTGGCTGCCACGGGATGGTGTCCACCCGGCCGGCACGTTTGCTGCCGCCGATCGACAGGTAGTGCTGGGGCCGATGCCCCCGCCCGGCCGGGTGGCGGCGGTAACGCTGGCTGACGGCCGGGTGGACCGGTTCCTGGTAGGCACCGACCCCCGCACTGATCAGCCGGTAATAAATCATGGCAATTACGGGGTGAGGTACACAATAGTCAACCGGCCGGCCGACCAGCCGGCCGGCTACGACCTCTACCTGGCTGCGCTGGGCGGGGTGTTTGGCAGCTGGCTGGGAGTTTCTGGTCCGGATGACGGGATAGAGTGGTTGCCGGTGCCGGCCAGCGGCTGGGTTAATGCGGTTGAAACCGCCAACGGTAAACGCTATCCGGTCGAATTTGTCGCCAGCCTCCGGTCGGCGGCCGGGCAATGGCTGATTTTTTCCCCGCCGGGCGGATCGGCGCTGCCAGTCCGGCTGGTTCTGGAGGCAACCGGGCCGGCGCTGTGAGCCCGGCGAAAATATCTTCAGGAAAGGCGTCTGCGCAATGGATGAACAGCAGTATTACCGGACAGTGCTGGACAAAATGGAAAAATGTTTCCAGTTCAGCGACTACGTGGTGGCAACCGGTGAGGAACTGGTGGCGGAGGGGGCGGATCCGGCCTTCCCGGCCATTACCCGCAGCAGCCGGGAGCTGGCCGGGCTGACAGTTGAGAGACAACTGCAGGTCCACATCCCGGTTATCGGGGCTAATTCGCAGTCAGTGCTCACCCCGCTCGACTTCGAAATTTATCTGGGCGAGCAGCAGCACCAGCTTTACACCGACAAACAAAGCCAAAAACAATATTTTGAGCAGACCGTGCCGGTAATCGACTGGATCAAACAGCTGCTGACACGGCGGGGCATGCCGTTTTTGCTCGACTACACCCCTTCGGGCGGGCATATACTGTGGCATAATCTGGTGGACTACCGCTATGCCCAGGAGATCATGAAGATCGGCTACCTGGAGGAGGAACTGATCGTTCAGTGCCAACGCCGGATTGCCGGCGACTGGCGGCGGCACAACGGGGTTTCGTGGCAGGCGGCCTCGGTTTTTTCCGGACTGACCAGACTGGCCGACTATCTGGCCCTGCTGACAATTGACCATTTCAGCAGACAGCCGGGCAACAGCCCAGGATTGCCGGTTGCGATCTCAGACTCGGAGGAGCGCTGCATAAACCTGGACAACTCCTGGTGCGAGGGATCGCCGTACATGCGGTCGATCCGCAGTCCGTTCAGCCTGCACAAGAAAAACCGTGAACGCTTCGGCCAACGGCAGGCACCGCCCTTGGTGGACGTAATTGGCGGCTATTTCGACGGGGTGGCAATGCACGGGGAAATCACCCCGGCTGAAGCGGTGGAATGCATGTGGGACCTGAAACGGGCAGCCGAACACGCTGACCGGTTCAGCGGCTACATTCCCTGTGCCAACGACAGTCTGATCGACTTCATCGCCGAATACCGGGCCAGTGATCTTTATCAGTTTCACTGCGAGTTTGACCGTCAGGACAGCCTGCAGCCGGGAGAGGCCCTGTACCGGGCCGAACGGGACGGGCGGCTGTCGGCCCAGTCACGCCGGATCATCAACAAGCCCAACCCGCTGGCGGTACAGCCGTATTACATGCGCCGCCTGACCTACGATCTGGTGGTCGGGGTGGGCTGGGCACCAACCCACGTTGCCAACTTGCTCGCTGACCTCTATCTCAGTGACGAACCGCGCTGGACACAGGACTTTCGGCAGGCCTACCCGGCGGCGGAGAAGGCCGGCTTCTGGGCCAGGATATTCTCCGCCCTTGCCCTCTGGCAAACCGGCAAGATCAAATTTAAAGGTTGACGGCCGCCGCGGACGGCAGCAGACAGAACGAGGAGGAGAAATGGCCATAGATCAAACCATTATCGACAAGGTGCTGAACATCCTCAGCGAGGAGGTAATTCCGGCCGAGGGCTGTACCGAGCCGGTGGCCCTGGCTTACGTTGCCGCCCGGGCCAGACGGGAGCTGGGGTGCGATCCTGAGCGGATTGACGTTTTCGTATCGGGGAACATCATCAAAAACGTCAAAAGCGTCATCGTTCCCAACAGCGGCGGCCGGACGGGAATTGAGGTGGCCGCAGCCATGGGTGCATTAGCCGGGGATGACAGCAAAGGGCTACTGGTCATACAAGGGGTTACGTCTGAAGACCTCAGGCGGGTGGATGATTTTCTGGCCGGTAACCGGATTGCCGTTCACCATGAACCAACCGATGCCAAGCTCTACATCAGGGTGGAGATGTCGGCCGGCAGCGGGCAGGTGGGGGTGGAGGTCAAACACCTTCACACCAATGTGACCCGAATTACCCGCAACGGCAAGACGGTGTTCTCGGTGCCGTGCTTTGAGTCCGATTTCCGATCGGCTATCGACGACCGGCAGCTGCTGAGCGTGCGGCTGATTTATGACCTGGCTCGCGAAATCGATATTGAGCGGATCAGGCCGCTGTTTGACAGGGTTATCAGCCTGAACAGCGCGATTGCCGAAGAAGGCCTGAAGGAAAGGTATGGGGTGAATTTAGGCAGTTACATAATTAAGAACATCGAACAGGGAACCTACGGAAACGATCGGCGAAACCTCTGTGCCAGCTTTGCTGCTGCCGGCAGCGATGCCCGAATGAGCGGCTGCCCGCTGCCGGTTATGACCACCAGCGGCAGCGGCAACCAGGGGATGACGGCCTCGCTGCCGCTGATAAAGTACGCCGAGCTGCGGGGATTTGACCGCGAGAGGCTGGGCCTGTCTCTTATACA
>JAOAFP010000001.1 GCA_026416215.1 Negativicutes bacterium
ATCCTCGACTGGCTGCGGTCTCTCTGAAACAGCCCTGCTGCAGCCTGCCGGTAGTTGCGCGATCACCCCCGGATGTGTTATATTACCGCTGTAAAGCGGGAGTAGCTCAGTGGTAGAGTACCGGCTTCCCAAGCCGTGGGTCGCGGGTTCGAATCCCGTTTCCCGCTCCACAGCGCGAAAAAGGCCTTTCGATCGGGGATCGAAAGGCCTTTTGCTTTTTTCCTCATTGATCTGACGCTCAGTTTGCTACTATCGCTTGAGGTTGACCAGATCCTGTAGCATGTCGCTGGTAGTGCTGATGATTTTTGTGTTGGCCTGAAAACCGCGCTGGGTGACAATCATATCGCTGAAGGCCGATGCCAGGTCGACATTTGACATTTCCAGCGCCCCGGCCTGTATCTGCCCCCGGCCGCCGCTGCCGGCGGCGTTGCAGGTAACTTTGCCGGAGTTCTGCGACTCAAGATAGAAGGTATTGGCATACTGCTGCAGGCCGGCCGGATTGTCGCAGTACGCCACAGCTATCTGGGCCAGATCCTTGGTCGTGCCATTAGAGTAGGTGCCGACGATTATTCCCCGCTGATCGATTGTGGTGTTTAGCAGCGAGCCGGTACTGGTTCCGTCGGTCTTGGATCCCAGGTTGGTGGCCGAGTCGTACTGGGTCAGTCCGCCGTTTTTGAACTGCAGCGGCATCGGCGCGCTCCCGGCCGTCGGTACGGTGAGGATGCCGGAATTAGAGTTATTGTCAACTTCGAACTGGGGAACATAATTTATGGCAAACATCCCCGGCGCTGCCGTCACCACCGCTTCCGGCGTGCTGATGTTGATCCGGTAGGTTTGGCCGTTGCACTGGAAGTTTATGAAGTTGGGGGTGAAGATCCCGTCTTCCTTGATCGACCCCGCAGTTTTGTTGGACTCGTTGCCCATTTCGGTTATTGTGTAGCTCCAGTTGCCGCTGCTGACATTCTGGATGTCGAACTTAAACACCCTTGGCACGGAATTGGCATCAATAACCGTGTAGTACATGGTATGGAGCGAGTTAAGCGTGCTGTCCAGCTGCAAACTCTTGATCGTCAGATCGGACGTCGCACTGGTCAGTGCCACCGGCGGCACGGTGGTCATATTGAAGGTTCCCGGGCCGGCCACCCCCGTAACCCAATTTGCCCCCGACAGGCTTATATTTTCGGTCATCGAGGAACCTTGCGGTTTGTATTCAAACGCCGGCAAACTGGTTGTCATATTGGCAGTGGTGACCGTCATGCCAGCCAGTGCACTTAGATTTGCCAACGCTCCTGCTGATATGTTGTCGATAGTGTCCTGGCTGGTGAGAAATTGGTTAGCAACCCGTATGAAATAGTAGTTTTTGTTACCGTCGGTCACCTGATAAACCTTCTGCTGGGCAGTTGTCCCCAAGGCATTGGCCGTGCCGCCGTCGGTGGCCTGCACTCCATACGACCAGATTGTCCCGGCGTCGCTGACCGAGTCAAGAGTGGTGGACAGGTTTACCGTACGCAATACCGGTGCTGATTCTTCGTTGGTGTAAAAAGAAAAACCCATAACTCCTGTACTGCCGATCTCACTGTTCAGCTGAATGTTGTTTATAGATGCCTTGTTGGTAAAGCCGCCGATACGTTCAGCACTGGGTCTTATGAGTTGCATGGAATCTACCGCACCGTTGCTGTTAAACACCACCTGCCCCAGCCCGGTTGGGTTGACCACGCTGCCTCCCAGCGCCTGATTGCTGTAAATCCAGGTTCGGTCGGCGATTTTGGTGAAGCTGGTCAGCATCGACGCCCCGCTGTCAGCTCCGCTGTAAATGGTTGACGGTATGCTGGCAGCACCGCCGATTGCCGTAGTGGACTGCAAATTGCCGCTGACAGTCAGGCTGGTGCTTTTGGTTCCGGGGATATTGCCGGTATCGACCTTGATGTCCACCGTGGTTGCGCCGGGGACGATCTTGCCGTCCGGTCCCGGCAGCCAGCCCTGCACCCTGTAACCTAACCCCTGCACCACATAGTTGCCTTGCGAGTCAAAAGCAAAATTGCCGTTCCGGGTATAGAGCTTCTGCCCGTTGGCGTTTACTGCAAACAGCCCGTTGCCCTGGATGGCCACGTCGTTGATTCGGCCGGTTGACTGCAGCGACCCCTGTTCAAACAACATATCAATGCTGCCCAAATTAACCCCGAGACCGATCTGGGTAGGGTTGGTGCCCCCCATCCCCGACCCGGCCGGCGAACCGCTGCTCAGGGTCTGGGTATACATCTGGGCGAAGTTGGCCCGGCTGGCCTTGAACCCATTGGTGTTTATATTGGCGATATTGTTGCCCAGCACGTCCATCCGGGTCTGGTGCAGATTCAGACCGGACACACCGGCATACAGTGAACGCATCATAGTTTCTGACCCTCCCTTGCAAATCGTAATGTCACAATAAAGTAAGTTGCGTTGCCGCAGCCTTATATGATCCCCCGGCACTCCGCTTCTGTCGTTCCGCGGAGTCAGGCTCCCTGTCAAGTCCGAGCCCGGTGACGGCCACGCCGGAAAACCGGCTCAGGCCGGCTTCCTTCAGACGATCACCGCCGAATCGATGTTGGTGAACACATTTTCTTTGATGTTGGGCCCGTCGACGGCAGTGATCACTGTGCGGTTGGTGATGCTCACCAGCATCGCCAGCTGTCTGTCGCTGTCTAGGATCAATGCTTCCCTCGCCCCTTTGGCCGAAGCTTTATCCACCGCCTGTACCAGCTTCTGCTGCATTGCACCGTCCAGCTCAATACCGCGCTGGCGCAGCCGCTCGCTGGCGTGACGGGAAAACTTGACCGCCCTTAGCTGCTCGGCAAAGATGTCGGAAAAATTCCCGGCCGTCCGGTCGTTGCTGCCGATCGCCTTCCCATCCGGACGACCCGGCGGCTTTACCGGCATCACCGCCGGACTGTACTTAATGATTGTGCCGGTGCTGTCCATCCCTGTCACCACCTTTCCGCCCACAGCCCGGTCATTCGGTCACGTAGCGGGTGTTGGTTATGGTTTTGACATCCTTCAGCGATATTTCCTCGGCATTGTCCTTGTCCAGCCATACCACCAGCTTTGACTCACCGTCGGCAATCTTGACCGAATCCACCACTCCTTCGCCAACCGTCCCGTCCTTGCGCTGCCAGGTGATAGTCTTGCCGATCATCGCCGTGGCCTGGGTAGCCTCCATTGCCGAACTGACGTTTTTCATCTGTTCCAGACTGGAAAAGGACGCCATCTGGGCAATAAATTCCTTGTCATCCATTGGCTGGGACGGATCCTGGTTTTGCAGCTGCACAACCAGCAGCTTGAGAAAATCGTCCTTGCCCAGACTGCTTTTGCCGGTTCCCCGCTGGGCCTCACTAGGATCGTAAATATCGACCGGAGCTACGTAGCGACCGTTGATCACTGGCATTCCCCACACACCTCCCTTCAATTTTGTCCCTCTCCTCAATTAACTAAACGCGGTAGTCGTGTTTGCCTTCCAGTTCATTAATTGTCGGGGGTGCCTCCCCGGTGTCATCTTCGCCGGGCACACGGGCAGCCACCCGTTCCTGGTTGCCTGTTCCTGCCTGACGATTTTCCCCCTGACCGGGATGCCTGGTGAAATCATCGGCTAGGTTTGAGCTTATCTCTACGTTTTCCACCCTGACCCCGGCCTGTTGCAATTCCTGCCTGAGCTGCTGCAGGTTGGCCTCCAGCACCTGTCTCACCTCAGTCTGTTCGCTGCGGAATACCGCCGTCAGCACCCCGTCGCGGACCACCACTTTCAGCGTCAGTTCCCCCAGGGATTCCGGATTCAGCCTCAGCACCATTTCCGACTGGCCGCTGCGGGTCATCAGCCGCATCCGTTCAACCGCCTGCTGGAAGACATCCTGATAATCCACCGTCCGTGGCACGGTCACCATTTCCGGCCGGCCGGCCTGACTTCCACGCCCCGGCCCCGCCGGCTCGCCAATCAGTGGCTGAGGGCCAGTCTGAATTTCCCTGATCCGCCCAGGTTCGCCGCGCTGGGCTAAATCTTTCTGCCCGCCTGCCGCTACCGCTGCCGTCCCCCCGACCCCGGAGGCCGGGCCGCTTAACTGTCCGGCCCGCTCAACCATTGCCGCCAGTTTTTCCATGTCGCCGAACCCGGGCCCGGTCTTGCCGCGAGCAGTTCTGTCCAGCAAAACCGCCTGCCCCTCGCCTTTTTTGGCCAGCAGATCAAGTCCCCTGTCCGACGGTTGTCTGGCCTGCACGTTCATGCTCAACACCTGGGCGTTGACCTTGGTCATGACCTCCACTAGCTGCTGTAACCTGGGATCAAGCTTGTCCTGGACAACCGCGCCTGACTTTGCTCCTGACACCAGTTTGTTCAGTCTGGTCAGCACATCCCCGGCAACAGCAGCCAGCACGCCGTTATCGGCGAGGTTCCGGTTGAGCGGCAGTTGCCCGTCGTGGCCACCCCCGACCTTTGCCCCGTCCCTGGACCAGAACCGCCCAAACTCCGTCACTGCGCCGGTCAGACGCAGTTTTTCATCCTGGCTCAGCCCTGACTGACTGATCAGCTGTATTAACTTACCCTGCCCAATGCTCAGCCGCTGACCGGCATCGGCCGCATCCCCGCCTCCGCCGGCCACCCGTTTCCTGCCGTTAGTCACCGCCGACTGCCGGGTACCCATTTCGGCCAGAATCTGCACCAGTGCCTCTACCGGACTGACTGTCTGCCCGGCTGCCAGGTTGTCCGCCTGACCGGACGCCCTATGTCCGCCGCTTGCTCCGCCGCCGCTCTTGACGGCCTGCTCGCCGGCAACCCGTTGTTCTCCGTCGGGCCTGACGCCGGATTCAGCCTTGCCCGAATAATCGTGCTGCACTCCGGTTGCTGCGGCCGGATCCTGACCAACCCCGCCGGCCGTTCCGTCACCGGCGGTACCGTGATCAGCCGGGTCAACAGTAGCCCGGCCGGCCGGCAGAATACTTTGCCGGATATCGCCGGTGTCGCCAGTTGTCCGGTTCACCGACTGTTCCGCCTGCCCCAACCCGGTTTTCTGCAGGTGATCGGCAAATCTCCCGCCATTGCCGGCGGTAGCCATGGTTTTGCCCAGCCCGGATTTCAACAGGTCGGCAAGGTTTCCCACCTGACCGGTTTTTAGCGTCATTGTATTTCGTCACCTCCTTTCCGGTCTGTCAAAAATATTATCGCCGGAAAAAGCCCCGACTTAAATTACCCGAAAAAAAACCACGGTCCTCACTCATCCGTGGCTTTCCGGCCCGACGGCCGCCCCGGCAGTACCCGCCAGATTGTCTGCATCCCCTCGCGTCTACAGGGTCAACAGGTAGCGGTGCACTGTATGCCGGCGATTCTTACTCAATTGTCTGAGGCACATCTCCCCTGGCCAGCCGGGCGGTAATCCGGGCCGCCTTCTTCGGGTCGAGGGCGGCCAGCAGTTCGCCGGCCGCATCATTGTCCATTCTGGCAATAATCGCCACCGCCATATCTTCATCCATCTGGTTGACGATAGCCTTTGCCGCATCCGCCCCCATATCGGTGTACAGTTTGGCCAGCTTGCTCAGACGGCGTTGGCCCTCTTCGGTTTTTTTCCGTTTTTCCTCCTCGTCCCTGGCTGTTTCCTCCGGGCTTTTTTCCCGCTCGGGAACGGCAGCCGGCGTCTTATCAGCTACCAGGGCAACCACCTCCGGCAAAACCGCCGTTCCGGATCCGGCCGTCGACTGCCCTTCCGTGGGAAGCTCGACCGGCTGAAAATTGGTTTCCACTGGCGGTACGTACTGGCCGACGTAGGGGATCTCCTGCAGCTTGAGCTGATGGGCCAGCTTTACCGGGTCGATGAAACGAAAATAGATGCCGGCAGCCATCCCGACCACCAGCAGTATCAACAACACTATCCCGACAAGCAACAGCTTCAGCAGCCTACCCAGCAGGCCTTTTTGTTTGCCGGCCGCCTGTTTGCCGCTAACCGGCACCGGCACCCCGGACAGACTTCTGGCCGGCGGCTTTTCCCCGGCCGGCGGCTTTTCCCCGGCCTTGCCTCTGCCCTCAGCCACGGCCGCTTACCTCAGGCTCCGCCAGCGGGCCAGGATATTGGCCACGTAATTCTGGGTCTCCGGGAACGGAGGCACTCCCCCGTACCGTTCGACCGCCGCCGGCCCGGCATTATACGCTGCCAGAGCTTTAGCCACATCGCCGTTAAACCGCTGCAGCTGCTGTTTCAGGTAACGAATGCCCCCGTCGATGTTCTGTCCGGGATCGTAGGCGTCGGTTACCCCCAGGGCCGCCGCCGTTCCCGGCATCAGCTGCATTATCCCCATCGCCCCGGCCGGCGAAAGGGCAGTGGCGTCAAACCCTGATTCATTTTCGGCCAGTGCTACCGCCAGGTTGGGATCTACCCCATAGCGGACGGCTGTGCGGCGCACTTCCTCAACCAGCGCCCCGCTGGGGGGGCGGCTGCCCCCGGCCGCCTGTGCCCGCTGCAGCTGGCCGGCAAAATCGTCCCGGCCGACAGCGCCAAAACGTCTCTCAATGCTGGCTATCCGCCGTTCGACGTTCTCCATCCCCTTGATTACCATCAACTTTACACCTCAACCGGCGCCACCACGTTTTTGGCCCATTTCATCCAGGGTTTTCTGTTCATCGGCCAGGTACTCCTGCCAGTATCGCTGCCAGTGGCGGTCCCTTAGTTTATCGATAACCTGTTTGTTCAGCGCCGCCCTGTTGAACTGCTCCTCGGCGGCGGCCAGCTCCCGCCGGCAGACGGCGACTCTCCCCTCCTGCCGGTCAATGTGTCCCTCGGTCAGGGAAATGCACTGCCGCCAGCGGGCAAATTCCCCGGCCGCCATCCCCCCGTTCTGGGCGGCGGCAAAATCTGCCACCTGTTGCCGGTGCCGTTGCTGCAGCCCCCCCAGCTGTCTCTCGGCCGCCAGCAGCTGCTGCCGGCATTCGGCCAGCCGCTGCTGAGCCTGTTCAAACGCCAGCTGACGTATCCGCCGGACAGTCTCCAGTCGGAAACGGAATTTTTTCATAGCCGGCGCTACCGTTCGGCCAGTGCCACCATTTCGGCCACAGTCTGGTCGAATGTCAGATTTTCAAAAATCTGCTGCTGCAGAAACTGCCGCAGCGGCAAGTTCATCGCCACCGCCTGATCGATTAGCTGGTTGCTGCCGGCAACATAAGCCCCGATATTGATCAGGTCCTCGGCATCGCGGAAGGTCGCAAGGTGCGACCGCAGCTTCTGGTTGGCTAACCAGTGATCCCGGCTGACAATCTCAATCATCACCCGGCTGACGCTGTTCAGTATGTCGATGGCCGGATAGTGATTCTGGGCGGCGATCCGCCGATCCAGAACAATGTGCCCGTCCAGTATCCCCCTGACCGCGTCGGTTATCGGTTCGTTGAAGTCGTCGCCGTCCACCAGCACGGTGTATATCGCGGTAATCGTCCCCCTGTCGCTGGCCCCGGCCCGCTCCAGCAGCCGGGGTAGCGCGGCAAACACCGACGGCGTGTAGCCGCGGGTGGCCGGCGGCTCGCCCACGGTCAGCCCAACCTCGCGCTGAGCCATGGCAAACCGGGTGATAGAATCCATCATCAGCATCACGTCCAGTCCCTGATCGCGAAAGTACTCGGCGATGGCCGTTGCGGTGTAGGCTCCCTTAATCCGGGCCAGTGCCGGCTGTTCTGAGGTTGCCACCACCACCACCGACCGGCGCAGGCCGACCTCGCCGAGATCTCGTTCGATGAACTCACGGACCTCCCGCCCCCGTTCGCCAATCAGACCGATCACGTTAACTGCCGCCTCGGTGTTGCGGGCGATCATTCCCAGCAGGGTGCTTTTGCCCACACCGCTGCCGGCCATTATTCCCACCCGCTGCCCTCGTCCCATGGTCAGAAACCCGTCGATCGCCCTGACCCCAACCGCCAGACGGGTGTCAATCCGCCGCCGCAGCAACGGCGACGGGGGCTCGGCCTGCAACGGGTACTCGGCGGTGGCAAAAATTTCTCCTTTGCCGTCGATCGGATTGCCCAGCCCGTCGATCACCCTGCCCAGCAGTTCCTCGCCCACCCTGACGGTCAGTGGCCGGCCGGTTGCCACCACGTCACAGCCCGGACCGATTCCCGACATGTCGCCTATCGGCATCAGAAGCAGCCGATCATGGCGGAAGCCCACCACTTCAACCGGGATCATCCCCTCTTTCTGGCGCGGGCGGATTAGGCACAGATCGCCGATCTCCGCCACCGGCCCGTTAGCCTCGATCATCAGACCGATGACCTGCGCGACCTTGCCCCTGAGTACCATCGGCCGAAAACTGCTATCGATTATCTGCCGGTATTTGGCTGTATCAAGTTCAGTCACCCGGCACCGCCTGCAACAGCCGGCCCACTGTCTTGCGGAGTTCCTGCAGCCGGGTTTCCACCGTAGCGTCAACGCTGCCCTGGCTGGTGTCGATCATACAACCGCCGGCGGTAACTGCCGGGTCGGAATTTATGATCAGGGTGCGGTCTGCCCCCACCAGCTTCTGCAGCTGGTTGCGGACGGCCAGCACCGGTTCGTACTGCCGGGGGTTTACCCTCACCACCAGCTGCGGCTGCTCGGCCACCTGGGCTACCGCCTGGCGAACGCTGTTCAATACAAGTTGTTCGTCGTCCTCCTCCAGCTTGGCCAGAAACAGCTTCTCGGCCACTGACACGGCAATCTCCAGCATCGACCGTTCATTGGCCTGCATTATCGCCAGCGCCTGCCGGTGGGCGGTCTCAAGCAGGGCTCCGGCCTGTGCCGCCGCCCGGTCGAGCTCGGCCTGCATTTCCTGACGCACCTGCTGTTCACCGCTGGCCCGGCCGGCTGCCAGCCCTTCGGCCCTGGCCGCCTCCAGCTCCCGCTGCCGCTCTTCGGCCAGCTGCCGGCGTTTTTCCGCCAGTTCCCGTTCGGCGTTCAGCCTGAGCCGGTCCAGTTCCAGCTTAACCCGCTGCCTTTCCTTTTCCAGCTCGGCCCGCTGTGCCGCCAAAGCAGCCTCGCCGGTTGCAACATCCGCTATATCACCGGCCTGCCGTCCCAGGCCGATTTCCACCGCCGGCCCGCGATCCGGTCCGACCCCGCGGATAACCTTAAACAATTATCTCGTCTCCCTTCCCGCGGGCCACGATAATTTCTCCCGATTCCTCCAGACGGCGGATTACATTGACGATCTTCTGCTGCGAATCTTCGACGTCGCTGATCCTGACCGGTCCCATAAATTCGATCTCCTCACGCAGCATCTCCGATGCCCGTTTGGAAATATTGCGAAATATTTTTTCCGATACAGTGACAGGAGCGGCCTTGAGCGACAGGGCCAAATCCTTGTTGTCCACCTCCCGCAGCACCAGCTGCAGCGAGCGATCGTCCAGCAGCACGATGTCCTCAAAGGTGAACATCCGTTTTTTGATTTCCTCGGCCAGTTCCGGGTCGTACATCTCAAAGTTTTCCAGAATGCTGCGTTCGGTGGCCCGGTCAACGCGGTTCAGCACCTCGACGATGGCTTCGACCCCTCCGGCCGAAGTGTAGTCACGCGGTCCCAGCTGTGACATTTTGCTTTCGAGAATCCGTTCGACATCATGCAGCACCTCGGGCGAAGTCCTCTCCATGGTGGCCAGTCGCTTGGCCACGTCAAACTGCCGCTCGGCCGGCAGCTGCGAGAGGATTGTCCCTGCCTTGCCCGGATCGAGGTAAGCCATAACCAGGGCGATGGTCTGGGGGTGTTCGTTCTGGATAAAGTTAAACAGCTGGGCCGGATCAGCCTGGCGGGCAAAATCAAACGGGCGGACCTGCAGGGTGGCGGTGAGTTTCCGCAGCATATTGCCCGCCCGCTCACGGCCGATGGCCTTGTCGAGAATGCTGTTGGCCAGCTCAATGCCGCCGCTGAACAGGTAGTTGCGGGCCGCCATCATCTGCTTGAACTCGTTGAGGACCATGTCCTTCTCTTCTTCACTGATCTTGGGGTGATTGGCGATCTCCAGCGTAAGTTTCTCGATTTCCTCGTCTTTGAGATAACGAAAAATCTTGGCCGCTATCTCCGGGCCCAAGGCAATGAGCAAAATCGCCGCCTTCGAGCGGCCCGGTATATTCAGCTCATCCATCTACCCTTCCCCCGTCGCACTAATCCTCGCTCAGCCAGACTTTAAGCAGGTTGGCCACATTCTCCGGCTGCTGGTCGGCAATTTCCTTCAGGCTCTCCAACTCGCGTATCCGCAGCCGTTCTTCCGGCGTCAGGGCGTCGCCCAGCAACTCCTCGGCCCCGATCTCCTCCTCCTCCGGCCGTTCACCCGGCAGGTAAGCCGCCCCCGACAATCCGGCCGCAGCCAGAGCCAGTTCTTCCTCCTTCTTGCGCTTCCTGCGGCTGATCATCCAGACCAGCAGCAGCACGACCAGTGCCGAGCCCACGCCGATCCCGATTTTGGTGTACAGGGCCTGTTTCTCCTGGGCTGCCAGCTGCTCGGCCTCGGCCTTCTTCTTCTCAGCCAGCTCGGTGCTGAACGGCACCAGCTCGACCGTCAGCTGGTCGCCCCGCCGCGGGTCGATTCCCACCGTATTGGCCACAGCGTTGCGGATCTGACTGGCCTGAGCCTGTACACTGGTATCCAGCAGCACCGCCACCGTCATCCGCTTGATTGTTCCCGGGCTGGCCACCACTTTTTCCTTGGTTTCATTTATCTCGTAATTGGTTGTTTTTTCGGTTTTGCTGTAGTCGGAACGGTTGTTGCCGCCGCTGTTGCCGGGATAGGAAGGTATGTTGGAGGCCGCCCCGGCCGGGCCGCTGGCCGTGTTGCCGCTCCCCTTATACGTTTCCTTGCTTTCCTGCTGGCTGCGGACAATCCCGCTGTCCCCCACCACCGGCTGATAGGTCTGCCGGTCAACCGATTTCTGGTCAAAATCCAGTTCCAGCGATACCCTGGCCGCCGCCTTGCCCTGCCCCAGCACCTTCTCCAGCAGGCTTTCCACCTTCTGCTGCAGCTGATCCTGCATTTTTCTCGTCATTTCCATCTGTGTCATTGTGCCGGTGGCCAGCGGGTCCATATCGTTGTTGAGGATGTTGGCATTTTCATCGACCACGGTTATGTTTTCCGGCTTGAGTCCCTGGACGCTGTGGGCAACCAGGTTGACGATCCCCCGCACCTGTTCCCTGGTCAGCTTGGCCGAAGGCTCCATGATCAACATAATCGAGGCCGTGGCTTCCTTTTCCTGTTGCTTGTACAGGCTTTCCTCCGGCATGACAATCGCCACCCTGGCCTGCCGGACTTCGGGCATGGCCTCAATAGTCTGGGCCAGTTCGCCCTGGATGGCCTGCAACAGGTTCATCTTGTTCTGAAAATCGGTGGTGCCAAATTTGTTCTGCTCAAAAATCTCGAAGCCCTTGTTCCCTCGCGGCAGCCCCTGACTGGCCAGATCCATGCGGATTTTATAGACCTCCCTGGCCGGGACCAGAATTGTGGTGCCGTCGTTGTCAATTTCGTACGGCACCTTCATTTCCTTCAGTTTGGCCGTAACACTCCCGGCATCGCGCGGTTCCAGTCCGGTGAACAGCGAAACATATTCGGTTTTACCGCCCAGCAGCACACTGGCCAGGACCACCGCCGCCAGCAGAGCCACCCCGCCGGCGGCGACGCCCAGCCGCTGCGTCCTGGACAGGTTGTTCCAGACGTTCGTCAGTCTTTGTCTAAAATCCGCCATGTTTTGCTCCCCTGTCGCCGGCACTGCCGCCGGCTTTAGGACTTACCCGGACCATTGCCCGCCAGACCGCCGCCGCGCCGGACGGCCCTTACAGCTGCATCCTCATTACTTCGCGGTAGGCATCGAGGATTTTGTTGCTGACTGCCACCGTCATCTGCATGGCCACACCGGCCTTCTCGCCGGCGATCATAACTTCCGAGATATCCTCGACGTTCCCGCTTACCAGGTCGATATTCTTCTGAGTGGCAACATTTTGCAGGTCGTTGACGTTGTTGAGAGCTGCCAGCAGCATGTCGCCAAAACTCCCGCCCGAGGTTGCGCCGTTTTGTTTATCCGCGAAATTCCCGACCGGCTGCCCGGCCGGGGCCATGGCCAGCTTTTCCACCTGCACTCCGTCCACCTCCGTTTATTCTGCACAATCAGCCGTTAAGGCCATAGCCTGCCCGTCCCTGCCGTCAGCTGCTCTTGCCGATGGTCAGGGCGGTGTTGGCCATGCTTTTGGCGGCATTTATCACCTGGGCGTTGGCCTCGTAAGCCCGGCTGGCGGTGATCATATCAGTCATCTCCACCACCGGGTTGACATTGGGCATAGCCACATAGCCCTTTTCGTCAGCGTCGGGATGTTCGGGATCGTAAACCAGACGGGGCGGTGAGTTGTCGCGGGCAATTTCCACCACCCTCACTCCCTCGCCCACGCCGCCTTCGATCCGGTCATTGAGCATACGTTCGAATTCGTTGCCCTGCCTGGCTTCGAACACCGCCACCTTGCGACGGTACGGCCCGCCCTCCGGAGTCCGGGTGGTGTTTACGTTGGCCAGGTTGTCGGCGATCGTGTCAAGACGCAACCGCTCAGCTGTCATTCCCGAACCGGCCGTGTTAATAGCTGTGAAAATCCCCATTTTTTACTCCTCCATCCCGTGTTTGTTTGACATATTTCACTGATTTCCTGCTTTTCCCCCGGCCTGCCCGGTCAGGGCCGACAGAGCGCCAAGCGCCCGGTCAAACAGGTTGTCGAATATGTTCTGCAGGTTGTCGGCAATAAGGCTGACATGCCAGCCCTTCACGTAATGGTGGCCGGCTGACCCGGCAAGCGACATCTGCATCAGTTTGGCCTGAATCTCCACCATGTCCCGCACCAAGTCCCCTTCCCTGGCGCTGCCAATTTCGCTCAATATCCCGCCCAGCTGCACATACAGGTCATCAATCAGCATTGCCAGCTGCCGTCCCTGATCCGGGCCGGCCCCATCCAGGGCAGCCGTCCCTTGTTGCCGGAACAGTGAGATTTTTTCGCTGATCCGGGCGGCGAAATCAACAAATTCGACCACATGCCGGGCAATTTTCTCCCGTCCCGTCCGGCAGCCGAAGTCTCCCGCCCCGGACCGGGCCGCGGCCAACCGCCGCTGCCAGTCCCGGCCGGCCAACCCTCCCGCCCCGTGGTATCCGTCCAGCACTTCAGCCAGCGGTCGGTGCTCCATCCCCCTGATCATTACTCCGCCGGCACTGGCGTTGATCAGCCAGCATCCGGAACAGTCCCCGGCAATCACCTCGTAATAGTCCCTCAGTTCGCGCAGCATCGGCGTGGTCAGCAACTGTTCGCCATTTATCCCGGTAACCTCGCTGAGCGGCAAATTACCATGAAGATAGTTGCTGGGAACGCCGTCGGCATGTGACCGCCCGGCCGGGAACGCCAGGTCCTGCCCGATGAATACAATTGGATCGGCCTCCAGGAACCTTGCCCAGGAAAAGGCGGCAGTGCTGACGCTGACATTGCGCCTAAGATCGCAGGACTCAGGGAAATCCTCTCTCATCCAGGCGGGGAAATAACTGTCGTCATAACTGCAGAACACCACCTGGCCCGGGTAACTGTCCACCAGCTGCTTCGGGCTCTCATAGCCGCAAACCAGGATTGCGCCGGAATCGGCGTAGGGGATTATGTCGCCCACCGCCGCCGGGAACGGGTCAACGCTCACCACAAAGTCAGCCCGGACCTTGTGCCGGTGCAGGGCGGCCATGGCTGAACCGGCAGCAATGACGATCAGTCCGTCACGTTTGTCTCCTTTCAGCAGCCCGACATTGCTGTCCAGCGACGGCCCGGCTGCCGCCACCACTGCCATCATCCCCCGCCCCAGGCCCCGGTAGGCTGCGTTTCCCGGCCGGCCGGCAATGGCCGGCAGATTATCCCATGAGTTGCCGGCATAAAGATAGGCGGTGGTCATCGGAAAGTTGAGCTTGATCAGCAACAGGCGCTGAACGCTGTCGGCCAGTCCGTCCGGATTATCAAAGAACGACCCCAGTAGCCGGGTTACTGGCCGGTAACAGTACACCATCAGGCGGGCCAAGCCTTTCTGCCACATAAGCTCTGCCAGTTGCCCGGCACACAGCCGTTCATTGTCCGCCAGCACAATACTCAGCCGGGGGTCGTCCAGCCAGTCGGGCCGGGAGCTGATCTTCCCGGCAATGGCCATCGAACTCCCCGGGCCACTCCGGTCTACCACCGCCAGCCAGCCCCACTCCGGCAAGCGGTCGAGGACGGCCTTGACGTGATAGCCCAGCCCAAACCCGGCGATCACTACCAGCTGACCGGGCTGAAAGTCCACCTGCCCCGCCCAGCTCTCGGCCTCACGCAACGGATACCTGCGGTCATGGATATACCAGGCTGCGCCGTCAGCCGTCCTGATCCGGGCTGTACAGACCCCCTCTCGGCTGAGGCTGGGGATTACCGTTACCTCCACCTCACACCATGCGGCCGCCGTTGCCTTCCAGCATTTCCATCAGATAGCCGTTGGTAACCCTGATCCAGGTGCCCTTCCGTCCCAGCGACTTGGCCTCGATCAGCCCGGCGCTCTCCAGCTTGCGCAGAGCGTTGACAATCACCGAGCGGGTTACGCCTTCTTTTTCCGAGATCTTGCTCGCCACCACCAATCCCTCGCCGTTTACGGTCTCGGCGATCATGTGGCGCAAGGCTTCCTGCTCGGAAAACGACAGGACGCTCATCGCCATGCGCACGGTTGCCCGCATCCGGGCCGCTTCCTCATTGATCCCGGCTTGTTCGCCAACCATTTCCCGGCCAATGATTGTCGCCGCCACCTCGGCCAGGATGCAGTCGTCGTCAGAAAACCCCCGCAGCGACCGGGCCAGCAGCAACGTGGCCAGCCGCACCCCGTCTCCGTACACCGGCACGATCAGGAGGATTTTGTCGGGTTGCCGGCAGTCGGCTGATTGCATAAACAGGCAGTTGTTGTTGCTGGGATAGATATTGAGCTGGGTGTCGGCCAGACGCCACAGCCAGTCGGCGTACTCGCCGGGCAGTTTTCCCGGGTTGCCGGACTGCACTTCGCAGGACTGGCAGTCGCCCTGTTTGCAGGCCAGAATTTCGCCGTCGCGGTTGACCGCATAGATGTTGGCATCAACCTCTTCCAGCAGAGCGGTGAGAATTTCGTCCACGCTCAACCGTCCGGCCTTCTGCAGTATACGGTTAAATTTGCGTATTTTATCCAGCAGCTTGCTCATGCTCGGCCTCCCCGCAACAACAGAAAATCCGCACTTTTCAGAGAATAAACCGGCTAAGATCCTGATCTTTCACCACTGCCCCCAGTTTATCGCGGACAAACTGGGCGTCGATCACAATATTCCTGTCCTCGATGTCCGGCGCGGCAAAGGCAATGTCCTCCACCAGCTTTTCCAGGATGGTGTGCAGCCGGCGGGCACCGATATTTTCCGTTTCGGCATTCACCCGGCAGGCAATAGCGGCGATTTCACCAATCGCCGAAACATCAAAGGTCAGTTCCACCTGCTCAGTGGCCAGCATAGCCTGGTATTGCTTAATCAGGGCGTTGGCCGGATCGGTCAGAATATGGCGAAAATCCTCCTCAGTAAGACTGTTCAGCTCGACCCTGATCGGGAACCTTCCCTGCAGTTCCGGGATCAGATCAGACGGCTTGGACATGTGAAAGGCACCGGCGGCGATGAACAGCATCTGATCCGTTTTGACCGGTCCGTATTTGGTGACCACCGTCGATCCTTCGACAATCGGCAGAATGTCCCGCTGCACTCCCTCGCGCGACACGTCCGGCCCGTGACTTCTGCCGCGGCCGGCAATTTTGTCGATCTCATCGAGAAAGATAATCCCGTCCGTTTCAGCCATCCTGACCGCCGTCGACACGATTTCCTCCATGTCGATCAGCTTCTGCGATTCTTCCTGGGTAAAGATCTTGCGGGCGTTCCTCACCGTCACCAGTCGGTTTTTCGGCTTTTTCGGCATCAGTCCCCCCAGCATCTCCTGAAGATTGATCCCCATTTCCTCCATGTTGCCGCCCGTGATGATACCGGCCACTGGCAGGGCCGACTCCTCGACGGTTATTTCTATCTGGTCATCCTCCAACTTGCCGTCGCGCAAACGCTGCCGCCAGCGTTGCCGCAAAGCCTGATAGTCTTCGTCAGCAGCCGCCGGCTGGTTGTTTTCGCTGCCACCGCCGGCCTCTTCACGGTTGCCGCCAAACAGCATATCCAGCGGATTTTTCACCGCACTTCGCCGGCTGCGCGGCTTGCAATAGCAGTCAATAATCCTCTCCTCAGCCAGTTCCCGGGCTTTTTCCTCCACCTCAGCCATTTTTCTCTGCTTGACTATCCGCACCGAGGTTTCCACCAGTTCCCGGACCATCGACTCAACATCGCGGCCAACGTAACCCACCTCGGTAAACTTGGTGGCTTCAACCTTTACGAACGGAGCATCGACCAGCCTGGCCAGCCGCCGGGCAATTTCCGTTTTGCCCACCCCGGTCGGACCGATCATCAGGATATTTTTAGGTATTACCTCCTCGCGCAGCTTGGGGTCAAGCCGCCGGCAGCGCCAGCGGTTGCGCAGGGCTACAGCCACCAGCTTCTTTGCCTCCCCCTGCCCGACTATGTATTTGTCCAGTTCGGCGACAATTTGTCTGGGTGTCAAATCCATCGCTATTCTCCGCGTTCCTCCTTTTTGTTCAGTTTTCCAGCCTGATTTCCTCTATAGTTATATTATCGTTGGTGTATACGCAAATTTCAGCGGCAATCCGCAGGGACTGCTCAGCCACATCGCGGGCGCTCATATCCCGGCCGTGCCTGAGCAACGCCCGGGCGGCCGCCAGGGCATATCCCGCCCCCGAACCAATTGCCGCCACTCCCCCGTCCGGTTCAATGACCTCCCCCGTGCCGGAAATAACCAGCATTCCACTGCTATCAGCCACGATCATCATCGCCTCCAGCCGCCGCAGAACCCTGTCCATCCGCCAGTCCTTGGCCAGTTCAACGGCTGCCCGCCGCAAATTGCCATTAAATTCCTTAAGTTTGCCCTCAAATTTTTCAAACAGAGTGAAGGCATCGGCCACCGAACCGGCGAAACCGGCTACCACCCGGTTGTCGTGCAGCCGACGGACTTTGACCGCCGTATGCTTCATTACCATCGCACCGCCAAAGGTAACCTGTCCGTCTCCGGCCACGGCCAGCCGACCGTTCCTGGCCACCGCCACTATCGTCGTCGCCTGCATAATCAGAATTTCCTCTGCGCCCGGGGATGGGCGTTGCGGTATACCTCCTTGAGCTTTTCCCTGGTCAGATGTGTGTAAATCTGAGTGGTGGCAATACTGCTATGTCCAAGCAACTCCTGCACGGTGCGGATGTCCGCCCCGTTGCCCAGCATATGGGTAGCAAAGCTGTGCCGGAGACCGTGCGGGCTGAACGGCTGCCTGACCGCCAGCCGTTCAATGTAGCGGTCGAGAATCCGGTTTACGCTGCGAACAGTAAGCCGTCCACCGCGGCTATTGACAAAAACAAAGTCGTGCCCGACGCCGGCAGCGGCCATCAACGCCGGCCGGGCGCTGCGCAGATAATCGCAAACCGCCCGGATAGCCGGCCGACCCAGCGGGGCAATCCGTTCCTTGTTGCCTTTACCTAGCACCAGCAGATGCCCTTCCGTCAGGTTGACTGACGACAGGGTCAGCCCAACCAGCTCGCTGACCCGCAGCCCACCCCCGTACAAAACCTCCAGCAGGGCCAAATCGCGCCGGCCCAGAGGGCTGCGATCGGGCAGGGCCAGCAGTGCCGCCACCTCCTCATACGGGAGGAACTTCGGCAACCGCCGCTCCTTTTTCGGCGTGTGGACCGAGACGAACCGGTTGGTTATCTCCCCTCCCTCGCGGCAAACAAACCGCCCGAATGACCGCAGGGCGGCGATTTTTCTCGCCATGCTGGCCCGTTTCAGCCCCCGCCGCTTAAGTTCGCCGATAAAGGCACGCAGAGCGGTAAGACTGGGACGCAGTGGATCGATGTCTTGCAGGCCGGCGTACCGCCGCCAGTCCGCCCAGTCGCGCCGGTACGCTGCCAGCGTGTGATCGGAGGCATTGCGCTCAACTTTAAGATAACGCACAAAATCGTCAAACCACTTGTCAGGATCGGCCGTCACCCATACGCTCCTGTCGTCAACTTATACTACCTGATGCTAACAGTATATCACTGTTTTAATTGTCTGACAATACTATATTATTAAAATTATTAATAATTTGCCGAAAAATGCAAAACCATACTGTAATGAATATTCCTCAAACAGAAAAGCAGCGTCAAGCGCTGCCCTTCACTTCCGGTGCGTCGTTAAGCTCAGTTGCCAAAAATGCAGTCAGCTCAGCCAGTGCCCGGCCGGCCACCGCTTCCCGCCGGGCTTTTCGTCCGCCGCCGGCCTCCGGCAACAGCCCGAAGTTAATGTGCATGGGCTGAAAGTTGTCTTCGCCGGCCCTGGTCAGGTAGCGCTGCAAACTGCCGTGGGCAGTGGCGGCCGGCCACACAAGCCCGGCCAGTCCCCTGGCCAGACGGGCGGCATTGATACCGGCCATCAGCCCGCTGGCCGCCGATTCAACGTAGCCCTCCACCCCGGTTATCTGGCCGGCAAACAGCAGTTGCGGACACTGCCTCAGCTGCCCGAACCGGTTCAGCAGCCGGGGAGAATTTATATACGTGTTGCGGTGCATAACCCCGTAACGGACAAATTCGGCACGCTCCAGACCGGGGATCAGGCGGAATACCCGGCGCTGCTCCGGCCAGGTCAGGTTAGTCTGAAACCCCACCATGTTGTAGAGGGTGGCAGCAGCATTGTCCTGACGCAGCTGAACCACAGCGTGGGCCAGCCGGTTACTGCCCGGCAACGGCAAACCAACCGGTTTCAGCGGGCCGAACCGCAACGTGTCGATTCCTCTGCCGGCCATGACCTCGACGGGCATGCAGCCGGTAAACACCCTGCTGTCCTCAAAGTCTTTGAGCTTGACCACTTCCGCCGTCACCAGCTCCTGCCAGAACCGCCGATACTCCTCCTCAGTAAGCGGGCAGTTTATGTACTCTCCCTCCCCGGCCCGGTAGCGCGATCCCCGCCAGGCCCTGGCCATGTCGATCGAACCTCCGTCCACCACCGGAGCAGCAGCATCAAAAAAATACAGGTATTCACCGCCGACAACTGCCTGCAGGCTGGCCGCCAGGGCCGGGGAGCACAACGGTCCGGCCGCCACCACCACCGGGCCGGCACCGATCAGCGACCGCCAGTCCCGGACCTCGACCGGCTTAACCTCGATCAGCGGGTGTTCTCTTATACGCTGGGTAACCATGGCGGAAAACTGCCGGCGGTCAACCGCCAGGGCACTGCCGGCCGGCACCCGGGTGGCATCGGCCGCACTGATAATCAGCGAGCCCTGCCGTCGCATCTCCTCCTTGAGCAAACCAACCGCATTGCCCAGCCCCTCGGCCCGCAGCGAGTTGCTACATACCAGCTCGGCCAGGTCGCCGCTGTGGTGAGCCGGGGTCATAACCGCCGGGCGCATCTCGTAGAGATCGACCGCCACTCCCCTGTTGGCCGCCTGCCAGGCCGCCTCACATCCGGCCAGCCCGCCGCCGACAACCGATACTTTTGCCAATTGTCCCACCCTGTTCTACCCGGCCCCGATCCGGATCAGTCCCCGCCTTATGCCCTCCACCACCGCCTGGGTGCGGTCCTCCACCTCCAGCTTGCGGAAAATATTGGTCAGGTGGTTCTTGACCGTCTTCTCGCTCAGGTACAGTTTGCCGGCAATCTGCAAGTTGCTCAGTCCGTCTGCCACGGCCTGCAAAACTTCCACTTCCCGCTCCGACAGCCGTTCAATGCCATCGTGCAGCCGTCCCCGCTTCCGGTCCCGATCCCTGAGTGCCGCCACCAGTTTGCCGGTCAGCTTGGGATGAATGAAGCTCTGCCCCTGATGGACACAGCGGATTGCCTGAACCAGCATGCCGGCCTCAATGTCCTTCAGCAGATAACCGGCCGCCCCCGACTCGACCACCGCCAGCAAATCGGCCTCCTCCACCGTGAGAAAGACAAATCTGACCGCCAGCCCTTCTCCGGCCAGCTGCTGCATAACCTGCAACCCGTTAAGCCGGGGCATATACATATCGATCAGCACCACGTCCGGCCGGTGCTGGCGGATGCATTGCAGGGCCTGCTGCCCGTCGGCCGCTTCGGCCACCACCTGGAAATCATCCTCTTCAGCGAGGATTTTCCTTATCCCCTGCCGGATAAGCATATGGTCATCAGCCAGAAGTATTTTGATTGCCATATCGTCACCACCTGTGTCCGTCCGTTCGCTCACCTTGACAGCTGCAGTCCGGCGGTGCTATTATATTACGGCGCGGAAGTGGAGCGCAATCGCCGAAGTGGCGGAATTGGCAGACGCACTTGACTCAAAATCAAGCGTAGCAACCCTACGTGCCGGTTCGAGTCCGGCCTTCGGCACCACGGGACGGAAAGGCTTTACCCTGCGGGAGTAGAGTCTTTTTATTAAATAATATTCAGGAGGTCTTTTTCATGAAAAAATTCGTGTGCACCATCTGCGGTTATGCCCACAACGGCGACAGCGCCCCTGACAAGTGCCCGCAATGTGGCGCCCCGCGGGAAAAGTTCGTCGAACAGGCTGCCGGGAAGCTTAACTGGGCCGACGAACACCGCATTGGTGTAGCCGCCGGCGTTGACCCTGAAATCCTCGAGGGTCTGAAGATGAATTTTACCGGCGAGTGCACCGAAGTTGGTATGTACCTGGCTATGAGCCGTCAGGCCGACCGTGAGGGTTACCCGGAAGTGGCTGAAGCCTACCGGCGGATAGCCTTTGAAGAGGCCGACCATGCTTCCCGCTTCGCCGAGCTGCTGGGTGAGGTGGTAACCACATCAACCAAAAAGAACCTCGAAATGCGGGTTGAGGCCGAATTCGGCGCCTGCCAGGGCAAGCTGGCTATTGCCAAAAAGGCCAAGGAGCTGGGCTTGGACGCCATCCACGACACCGTGCACGAGATGTGCAAGGACGAAGCCCGTCACGGGTCGGCCTTCAAAGGGCTGCTCGATCGCTACTTTAAATAAGAAGTAAGCAGTGCCGAAGTTCGTCGTACCGCACAGCAAGAGGCGGTGTCCCCCGGCCGGGGGGACACCGCCTTCTCTTTTTGTTTGCCGGCCTTCCTGAGTTTACGTTCAGAAAACCTGCCTTATCCGTTCAATCGCCCAGTCCAGCTCGTCCCTGCTGATCACCAGCGGCGGAGCAAACCTGATCGTGTTGTCGTGGGTCTCCTTGCACAGCAGCTGCAACTCCTTGAGTTTCTCGCAGTATGGCCGGGCTTTCTCAAACAGTTCCAGACCGATAAACAATCCCCGCCCCCGCAATTCCCTGATTTTAGGGTTTTTGATCTGACGCAGGGCGGACATCATATATTCGCCAAGTTCGCGGGATTTTTCCACCAGACCTTCCTCTTCCAGAACCTCAATGGCCGCCACCGCCACCGCACAGGCCAGCGGATTGCCGCCAAAGGTCGAACCGTGCGAACCCGGGTTGAAAAGGCCTAAAACCGACTTGTCCGCCGCAACCGCCGACACCGGCATCACCCCGCCCCCCAGTGCCTTGCCCATTATGTAAACGTCAGGAACCACACCTTCCCATTCGCAGCAGAACATTTTGCCGGTTCTGCCGAACCCGGTCTGAATTTCGTCGGCCATTAGCAGCACGTTTTGCCGGCGGCACAACTCAGCGGCCTGCCGCAGGAAACCA
>JAOAFP010000002.1 GCA_026416215.1 Negativicutes bacterium
AGATGTGTATAAGAGACAGATCTGGTGGCTCGCGATGCATCGCAAACGATTCCGGCTCGCCGCCGTATTGGGAGTAATTGCCTCCCGCAGAGCCCCGATATTGCCGTAAGGTACAATTCTGAATCCCGGGGTGAACGGCCCGAACCCGTCCTTGTAGGCCGGTTCAGACGAAAACGACACCACCGTCACCGTCCGGCCGTGGAAGTTGCCGTCGCAGACAATTATTTCAGCCTGATTTTCCGGCACCCCCTTCACCCGGTAAGCCCAGCGGCGGGCAGCCTTTATCGCCGTCTCAACCGCTTCGGCCCCGGTATTCATCGGTAAAATTGTGTCTTTCCCCGTTACCCGGGCCAGCGCTTCGTACAGACGGTAAAGCTGGTCGTTGTGGAATGCCCGCGATGTCAGCGTCACCCGCCCGGCCTGTTCGGCCAGTGCCTTCATAATCCTAGGGTGACGGTGTCCCTGGTTGAGTGCGGAGTACGAACTGAGCATATCCATATACCGGTTGCCTTCCGGATCCCAGACCCACACCCCTTCCGCCCGACTGATGACCATGGGCAGCGGGTGGTAGTTGTGCGCCCCCAATGCATCGGTACGGGCGATAATTTCCTGCGTGCTTAAAGTAGCCAAATCCTGAACCTCCCTTAATTAAGTGCCGGCAATATCCGCTGCGATTATAACCTGTCTGTATTTTTTCGTCAAACCGTGCTATAATTCCGCTTGACTTTGTTGCAAAGGGGTGATTGTCCATGCACAGTATTTTTCGCACCAAGCCAGTGGAGCACTACATTGACCTGGCGAAAAAGACCAGGCTGTCGCGCAGCCTTACCAGTCTTGATCTGGTGCTGATGGGCATCGGCGTCATTGTCGGCACCGGGATCTTCGTGTTCACCGGCATCGGTGCCGCGAAGTACGCCGGACCCGGCCTGATGCTTTCATTCGTGTTATCCGGTCTGACCTGCGCGTTTGCCGCCCTGGCCTACGCCGAACTGGCATCGATGGTGCCGATTACCGGCAGCGCCTATTCCTACGCCTCAACCGTTCTGGGGGAAATAGTGGCCTGGATTGTCGGCTGGGCACTGATTCTCGAGTATTCGATCGGCGCCGCCGCTGTGGCTACCGGCTGGTCCGACTACGTGACCGATCTGCTGGAGGCTGCCGGTTTCCCCCTGGCGCAACATCTTTCGGCTGCCCCAGCCGAAGGTGGGTTTATCGACCTTATGTCGGTGGTGATCATCGCCCTGCTCACCATCCTCCTCTGCCTGGGAATCAGGGAAAGTGCCCGGTTTAACCGGGTGATAGTTACAATTAAGCTGCTGGTGGTGGCGGTATTCATCATTTTGGCTGCCCCCAAGGTCAACCCGGCCCTCTGGTCGCCGTTCCTGCCCTACGGCTGGAATGGGGTGGTGGCCGGAGCTTCGGTGGCGTTTTTCGCCTACGTCGGGTTTGACACCCTGGCCAATAGCGCCGAAGAATGCAAAAACCCGGCCCGGGCACTGCCGATCGGTATTCTCGGTTCACTGGTCATCGTCACCGTACTGTATATCACGGTGACGGCGATTATGACCGGAGTTGTCCCCTATCAGGCCCTGGGATCCGGCGCCCCGGTTTCGGTAGTGCTTAAGAGTGTGGGTTACAACATCGGCGCCGTGATCACCGGGCTGGGGATCGTATTCGGACTGACCACCGTAATTCTGGTGCTCATGTACTCGCAGTCCCGGCTGTTTCTGGCTCTGTCGCGCGACGGGCTGCTACCGCGGTTTGTCGGGCGGGTTCACCCCAAGTACAAAACTCCATGGCTGGTAACCATCGCTTCCGGGGTAATCATCGCTTCGCTGGCCGGTTTCTTCACCCTCGATGTCCTGGCTGAGCTGGTCAATATCGGCACCCTGTTTGCCTTTATTGCCGTGTCGCTGGGTGTCCTGATCCTGCGGATCAAGCGGCCTGACCTGCCCCGCCCGTTCCGCTGCCCGCTGCCAATGGTGATTACCCCTCTGGCAGTGATCAGCTGCGCCTACCTGATGTACAACCTCTCGTCCACCACCTGGCGTTTTTTCCTGGTCTGGATGGCACTGGGGATTCTGGTTTACGTTTTCTACAGCTACGGCAACACCGAGAAAAAGGATGAGCCGGACCCGGAGGAAATGGCCGGCTGATCAGGTATTGTCAAAACAGGACCCCTGCCGGCTGCCCGGCAGGGGTCCTTTCATTTTCATTGTTCACAGCCGGGGAACTCGTCCTCCAGTACCACCATGCCGGCCTTGGCAAATCCGTTGAACACGGTGGCCGATGCCGAAGTGTATGCCCCGCAGTTGGGAGACATCAGGACATCGCCAATCTCCAGCGGCGGAGTCTCCCGGTTTTCAAACATCACGTCAAACGAATCGCAGCTGGGACCGGCGAAAGTCGCTTTTTCCCGGCCAGTCCGCCCCGGATTGCAAGCCATCAGCTCAAATTCCCAGTGATCAAACACCACTCCGGAAAATGTCCCGTAGATTCCCTCGTCAAGAAAGTACCAGCGGTGATCGTCGCGCAGCCTGCTGCCGATAACGCTGGTCAGCAAAGTCACAGCACTGGCGCAGATCACCCGCCCCGGCTCCGACCATACCTCCACCGCCGGCGGCAGGCATTCGGTCAGTGCCCGGTCGACAGCCTGCAGCATGCCGATCAGTTCGCCCCGTCTGGATAAGGGAAGCACCGGAAATCCCCCGCCAATATCGACAATCCGCAGCTCAAACCCTTCGTCCGCCGCCTGGGCGATCAGCTCCCGGCAATCGGCCAGTGCCTGCTGGTAAGGGCGGGGTGACAACGCCTGGCTGCCCACGTGAAAGCAAATCCCAACCACATGCACTCCCCTGTCCCGGGCCGCCCGGATCAGTGGCAGCACCTCCTCAGGTAACACCCCGAACTTTTTATTCAGGTCGACCAGAGCCTGAGAATTGACCACCCGCAGCCTTACCAACGCCTCGGCCTGCGGCCAGTGGGCGGCTATTTTTTCGGCCTCGCCCACGCTGTCAAATGTGCAGTATCTCAGACCGTGCCGCACTGCCGACGCCACTCCCCGCAGAGTGTTCACCGGATTGGCGTACACCATCCGCCATCCGCCTATATTCTGTGCGGCCAACTGCTCAATCTCTCCGTCTGATGCCACGTCAAAATTGCTGCCCAGCCGATCGAGCTCGCTGATAATCGGCGCAAACGGATTGGCCTTGACCGCGTAGTGCACCATGACTGTCGGCAGGTATTGCCGCATCAATTCATAGTTATGCCTGATTGCCTGCCGGGACAGCACCAGCAGCGGCGTGCCAAACCGCGCAGCCAGAATCAGCCCCTTGCTTGCATCCATTCCTTCAGCCGCTGTCGCCAATGGTCTCCTCCCGGCACAAGATTTACTCCCCCTCGCCAGCCCTGCTTTCACCGCACCGCCGCCGATGCCGGTACGAACACTATCCCCTCACCCTGCAGCCTGGGTATCATCTCGCGCAGGGCCCGGAGGGTGGCCGGCCGGGCATGCCCGATCACGATAATTGTCCCCTGTTTTTGAGCCAGTTCAGCCGCCTTGCCCAGTCGCCCGCTCACGTAACCGGAATCGTTGGTGTTATCCAGAAACATGGCGTTCTCTCCGGCCGGCACGCCATACCCCCTGGCGACGTCGTAGGCCACGCTGTCCGATGATGTCCGGCTGTCAACAAAAAACAGCCCCCGATCGCGCAGCACCGACATGACCGCCCTCATCACCCGGGAGTTGGCAGTTGCGGCTGACCCCTGGTGATTGTTAACCCCACTCACTCCCGGCACCGCCTGGATTGCCCTGATCACCGCCTGGCGTATCTCGCTGTCCGACATCCCGTCGCCGATGGTTGTGCTTTCCTGGTCGGACCCGGACAACGACTGCATCGGCAAGTGCAGCATCACCGGCTTGCCGGCGGCGGCAGCCGCCTGCGCCGCCCGCTGGCTGTAAGGTTTGTACGGCAATACGGCGAAGGTCACCGGCGCCGGCAGACCGGCAAAACCGTCAATCACGCTTCCATCATAACCGAAATCATCTATGACCACGGCAATCTTCCCGCTCCCGCCGGTGGTCGCCGGCCGGCCCGGCGACGGTTTGGCCGCTGCCCCGCCGCCGGCGGCCGGCTGGCTGCTGCCATCCCTGCCCGTTCCGGCAGACGGGCCGGCCTGACTGCCGGCAGCCGACGGAGCACCCTGGTTGTTGACGGCCGGTGAAGAGGCCTGATCACGGTGCTCGGTGGCCGGACCTTTTCCGCTGTCTGATTGCTCGCTGGCTTTAAAACAGGCCGCCGCAATCAGCGCCAGGGTCACAGCCAGCAACACCAGCCAGACCGTGCTGAAGCGGCGTCTGTTCCGCCCCCGGGGGCGCCCTGCCATCGGTGTTTTTCCCTCCTTAACGGACGGTGCTGATGATCTGTTTTATTCCGGCAAAGCGGGCGGCGATACGGTTAACCGCCGCGTTGTAGTAAATGTTGTTTTCCACCAGATTGGACATCTCCTTGTCGATGTCGACATTATTCCCGTCGTTTCGCATGGTCGTGGAGTTGTCGGCAAAAATCACCGGCCCGATCCGGGATGACTGGCGGTGAGGCTTCATGTGTCCGGGGCTGGTGACCGCCATCGACAGCCTGTCTCCACTCTCGTCGGCCAGCGCCGCCGCCAGCTGGCTCTGGAAATCGACGTCGCTGCGCTTAAAATTGGGAGTGTTGACGTTGGCCACGTTGTTGGCTATGACCTTGTTGCGCAGTGCCCCCGCCTGAATTGCCTTTTCCAGATAGGGCATATCCCTGGTCTGCAGTTTAGGAATCATGGTTGACCTCCGCTAATCCCTCCGCGATATATTCATCGAGTGCAACCCGCCAGGGCCGCGGCCGGCAGCCGCTGACCATCCGGTACAATCTGGTATCCAACACCGACCATGCCGGCCGCGGTGCCGGCCGCAGCAGTTCATCACTTGAAATTGGCCGGACCTCCGCCGGCAACCCCATCGCCGCCACTATCGCCCGGGCAAACCCGTACCAGCTTACCTGACCGTCGTTGACAAAATGGTAGAGCCCATATGCCCCCAGGCCGGACAGCCGGTCAACCGCCCCGGCCAGATCAGCGGCGCTGGTCGGACAGCCCCACTGGTCATCAACCACCGTCAGCTGCGACTGCCGCCTGGCCAGACGGACAATGCTCCGGACAAAGTTCGGCCCGTCGCCGTACAGCCAGGCGGTACGGATTATGATCGAGCGCCGGCACCCGTGGGCAACCAGCCTTTCCCCGGCCAGCTTGCTCCGCCCATAGACGCTGGCCGGTCCTGTCTGATCTTCCTCGCTGTAGCCACGGCCGATATTGTTCCCGGCAAACACGTAGTCAGTGCTGATATGCACCAGATCAACCCCATGTTCCTGACAGGCCAGCGCCACGTTCTGGGCCCCCAGGGCGTTGACCCGCCAGGCGTCGTCAACATCGGTCTCAGCCTGATCGACCCTGGTGTAGGCCGCCGCATTTACCACCACTTTCGGCCGCCATTTGGCCAGTACCTGACGCACCGCCTCCCGATCACTGATATCCGCTTCCGCCCGGGTCAGTGCCCGGAACTCCGCCCCCCGGCCTTGCCAGACCCCGGTCAGCGCCCGTCCCAGTTGTCCATTGCCACCAAATACCAGGTATTGTATCATAACCCTGTCCACCCTTCCCTGCCTGCACGGCCAGCGGCCGACGAACGGCCGGCAACCGGGGCAGCGCCGTATTATAACACGCGCCACCATCGCTGAAAAGGACATGCAAATGAAAAATCCCGACCTCATCACCGCCGTCGCCGGCTGTAGCACCGGGATAATGTGCGTGCACTATCCCGGCTGGCAAGTAACTTTCGCCAACAAATGCATGCGCCGGATTCTCGGCCTGCCCGACGGCGAATTCCCGGCCGTTATCGGCGATTGCCTACGCTACTGCAAAATCTACGGCCACGGCAACCTCGAACTGGTGCCGGGCCTGCTGCCGTCCGCGCCGGACAAACTGCTGGCCCTGTGCCAGTCCCCGCACGAACTGCAAATAGTCAGCAGCCACGGGCAGATCAACCACTACCACCTGTCCGCCTCACCGGTGTCCGACCACGGCAGCGATCTGACCGGATTCATACTCATATTTACCAATATCGACAGCTATAAATCTCTGGAGTCCGATCTGACCGACACCGGTGAGTTGCTGCTCCAGGCCAGCATCCGCCTCCACCGCCAGTCCATCACTGACTCGCTGACCGGCGTTCACAACCGGATGCACATCCTAAACTCCCTGCGCCGGGAGATCGAACGCGTCCGCCGCTATCCGTCAGCGCTATCCATCCTGATGATTGATATCGACCACTTCAAGACTATCAATGACCGGTTTGGCCACCCCACCGGCGACAGCGTCCTCAAATCGATCAGCCAGTGCCTGGCGTCAACCCTGCGTACCGTTGATATGATTGGCCGCTACGGCGGCGAGGAATTTCTGATCATCCTGCCCAGCACCGACCTGCCCGGCGCCGCTATTGTCGCCGAACGGCTCTGCCGGCTGGTGTCAGACTGCCACATCCTGGCCGATCACCAGGTTACCGTCAGCATCGGCTGTGCCGAATTGTCCCCTGACGATGACATCGAGTCGCTGATCACCAGAGCCGACCGCGAACTGTACCGGGCCAAGGCCTCCGGCCGCAACTGCGTGGCGGCTGGAAACAACTGGGCATGTCAACACAGCTCATGACAGATTCAGCGACGTGCTGCAGTCTGCCTTTATCCGTCTCCATATGACCGGCTTGGCTTGATTGTTGCGCTACTGGTCAAATTGCAACAATAAGCCATGGTCGCCGCATAATACATGTAGATAGTCAAACTGGGGAGACGAACCCCAATCATGCAATCCGTAAGATTATAAAACCAAAATCCGATCCATGAAACCAAAAACGCATCGGCCCTTTTATCGCCATTTCGGGACAAGCGCCGCGAGTACCACAATGGTGCTCCCCAGAATAATAAAGTTGAAACTACGCCAACAACGCCGCTTTCAGCATAGGCTGAAAGCAGAATGTTATGTGGATAGCCAAAATAAATCATACCCTCCGTAGCGAACTCGTCCGAATATGACAGGTGCGAATACATCCCTAGGCCAACGCCGGAAAGAATGTTGCTGTTTCCCATTTTTATCGCGGTATGCCACATCGCCCGTCTGTCCTGCAGATCAGACTGCCTGAATCTCACTTCCAAATCTTTCATCAACACTGGCACCAAGGACGCCATTAATATAATTACCAGCAGCACGGTAAATACTCTTCTACGGGTTGAGCGCAACTGGCGGCATGATTGAAAGGCAACCAATATCACAATGAAAAACCATACCGCTCTCAATGCCGTAAATATCATGGCTGTCAGGATAGCAATTAACGCAGATAACCACATCAATCTATTTACCGTTTTTTGCCTGTCGACAAGAAAATTGAACCAAACGTGCGGCATGGCTAGTATAGCAAGCGAACTGTAAATTTTGACATTGTAATCCTTGAAAAGGAATTTAATTTGATGGTTAAAATTGTGAAAGTAAAAACCCTGCACCAAAACGTTCAAAGAAACAACGCCACAAGTCACAATAAAACCCCACATCACAACTTCTAGATCCCGGATGTCTCTGAGAGCGAACATTGTGACAAGTGCCAAAGCCGGCATAAAAGAATAGTTAAACAAATAATCGGCACTTACATTCGGATCACGAGAAAATACAGTCGCAAATATTAACACCATGAAATACTGACTAATTACCAAAAACGCATTTATGTCTACTGCCGGTGGATTATTTTCTTTGATCACAGAAAAAACGAGCCACAGCGCAAAAACTACAAACATACTCCTAGCGAATGGATATCCGAACACCAGCGACAGTGCCGGTAACGCTAGAAAAATCCTGCGATAACCGCAATGCCGAACAATTCCAGCGGCACTATTCACCCCACTACCCCCCCGATCTAAAAATTCATCTTGTTGCCTACTGTTAATCTCGTTGTGTCGATAGTCACCCCAGTACCCGTCTTGCCCCTACGTAACGTGTCTTATAGTAATCGTCTCCCAGCCGGCTGACCGTCACCCCTTTGGACGACGAAGCATGGATAAATTTGCCGTCGCCCATGTAAATCCCAACGTGTGATGCTCCTTTTTCGTACGTTTCGAAAAAAACCAGATCACCGGGTTTCAAATCCCGTTTGTTCACCTTCCGCCCGGCCTGGGCGTACTGCACGTCGGCAGTGCGCGGCAGTTTTATCCCATTCTGGCTGTAAACGTACTGGACAAAGCCCGAGCAGTCGAAGCCCTTAGGGGTCGATCCGCCAAATACATACCTGGTACCCATATAGCGCATGGCGGTGAGAACCACCCGGTCGGCCTGGCTGGTCGGCGAAAATCCCGGGAAGTCCCGCCCAAACAATGCCCGGTAGGTGGCCATGCTAACCACCCCGCTCGGCGACAGTTTGTTCTTGCGCTGGAATGCCTTAACGGCCGCAACGGTGGCATCATCGTAGCGGCCGTTTGTTTTCCCTTTGTAAAATCCGCCTTTCTGGAGCTGGGTCTGTATTTCCCTGATAGCCGCGCCGCTGTCGCCGGCCATGAAATACGGCACCTGTCCTTTGGCCGTTGCCGACCACAACCAGAGACATATAACTGCAATAATCAGTTTTCTCATCTTCTGTCCCATCCCCCACACCGACATCCTGTAATCCAACCCATCTCCTGACGGCCTCAATCAGGGGCTGAAATCCCAGTTGGCCATTCTCATTATGTTATCGTCGACTGCCGCCATCAACTTTAGTCCATCCCCGCTGCCCCCGGCCACCGGCAGTGCAAACATCCACGGCCGGACCCGCGGGGCCAGCCGACGATGGGGCAGGTGGTTGCGGCTGATGGCTGCCGCCGGCAGGGACACGGTCAACCGTTGTCCGGGATGGCAATGCGCGACCAGTCCTCCGACCGCGGCCAGTAACAGGTCTGGCCAGGCGTACTCAGCGACAATCATCTCCCCGGCCTCACCGTCCTCAACAACAGCGTAGCCCTGTCCGTCCCCCAGCGCGTACAACCTGCACCCGGTTGACTGCCACTCATCCATCCGCCGCTGCCAGTCGGCATCACTGCGGTATCGCCAGCCTTCAAACGGATGGCACATCTCCCTGTATACCGCAGCCAGCCACGATTGGTCAGCCCTCTCCCAGTCAACCGGCGTGGCCCGGCTTTTCCCGGGCAGCTTCTGCCACTCGTCGGTCGTCCAGTCGTAGTCAGCCAGCCAGAGCCAGGGGTGCCAACCCAGCCGCTGGTAGATAATTGGCCGCTGAGCGGTCAGCCGGAGCAGTTCCCAGCCCCGCTGTCCCGCAGCATCGCCGAGGCCGGCCAGCATTCCCGGCATGATCCCCCGCTGACGGTGGGCACGGTCGACTGCCACCCCCATAATCAGACACCCGGAGACCGGACACCCCCGCCAGTGCACTGTCTGTTCATGGCAGTGCGCCATCCCGACCACCGTTTGACCCTCGGTCGCCAGCCAGACGTTTTCCCACCGGCAGACCCCGGGAAAATACCACCGGTACCACGGATGGCCGGCCGGCTCGAAGCACTGCTGCCATAAGCACTCTATCGCTGCACGGTCATCCGGCCGCCCCCAGCGGTATTCGATCATTGTCTTCCCTCCTCCCTCCGTCTGCCGGACAGAATCAAAACCAGGCTGTGCGGCATCTGGCCGCGGCCCCGCCAGCCTGTCACGTGGATCATCGCCGTAATTTTGTCGGGGGCGCGTACCATCAGGACCAGCCGCACTCACCCGTCACAGCCAGTAAAATCCGTGTCCGGCGGTTGTCAGACACCCCGGAAAGCGGTGCCGGATCCGCCCGGCAGGCTGCCGGTCAATTCCCGGGCACAAGGTCGATAACCGCAATCTCCCGCGGGCATCCCAGCCGGAAGGGAAACCAATGGCCACTGCCGACGCTGACGTACGCCCGATATCGGCCGCCATCGCCGAACCAGCCCCGCATATAGCGGTAAAGGACCGCTAGCGGCGACTGGCCGGCTATACCCACCTGGCCGCCGTGGGTGTGACCGGTCAGGGTCAGGTCGGCACCGGCGGCTGCCGCCAGGGGAATATTATCGGGATGATGGGCGAGCAAAACCGTGAATTGATCGCCCGACCGACCGGACAGTGCCAGGCCAATCCCCTCAGTCATGGCTGCCAGTCTGGCCTCCTTGTCGCGCAGCCGCACGTAGTCCACCCCGGCCAGGTACAGCCCGGCACCACCGACAGCCAGCGGCCGGCCGCCATCCTTCAGCACGACCACACCGGACGCCTCCAGCTGCTGGGTCAATGCCCGCCAGTTATAGAAATAGTCGTGGTTTCCGTAGCAGAAGTACACGCCGCCCGGCACGGCCGGCACAATCGCCGCCAGGGCTGCCGCCGTCGCTGGCAGCTGCCGGTAATCATCGAGCAAATCACCGGTTATCAGCAGCAGATCAGGACGTTCGGCCAGGGACGCCGCCAGGATCGACCGCCAGTCATTCTGATCAATATAGTTTCCGATATGTACGTCCGATATCTGAACCATTCTCACCGGCTGGCCGATCCGACGGTCAGACAGCCGGTAGTGGTTGACGTTCAAATCGTTGACCCCTGCCCACACTCCGTACACGACGATCAAAGCCAGTGCCGTCAGCCACCAGCGCTGGCCCTGCCGCCACCGCCCGGACCGCAGCCGCCCCAGTCCCCAGAGCAGCGGTGCTGACATTATCACTCCCATCAGCCAGGCCAGCCATATTGCCGCCAGATAAAAAAAAACCAGATAGCCGGGCTGGGGCTGGAGGCTGAACAGTTTTCCCGCTTCGCCGGTCAGCAGAAACGCTGCGGCCGCCGACGGTCCAAACACTCCGCCGGCCAGTGCCAGCCGGCGTCGCCGCACCACCAGACCGGCCAGCACCAGCCAGGCCAGCAGGCTGACCACTGCCACCGCCGTTAACCGCCAGGTCAGTATCCGGTGAATCTCAACCGTGTATTCCAATCTGTCCCCCCAGACTGCCGGTGACGGTCCGGCCACCGACCAATGCCCGGCCGACCGCCGCCGTATTCAGTACCAGGAAAAGGTTTCCTGCCCGCCGGTTATCAGCAGGTCGCGACGGCTCTCTCCGCCGCATTGTGAACAGGTTGTCCTGGCCAGGCCGGGTAAAAAATCAACTGTTTCCATCGTCAGACAGGAACAGCAGGTCAGCCGGAATTTCAGCTGCTGCCGCCACCGTCCCTTGGCCCGGCTGACCGCCGCAAAAAAAATGCCGGCGGTTTTGCCATCCGCCAGTTCCAGCGTGTCAACCCGCCGCGAATCAGAGTATCTCAGAATCACCCGCCGGTCTTCCCCAGCCCAGTGGCTGTCCTCCATACGGTAGTAGGGCAGGGCCAGGCAGCCGGCCCGGTCACTCTCGCCGGTAATGAAAAACAGCGACTGCCCCCCGAGAACCACCATTCCCGGCTGCTGGTTGAAGCTGCAGCTGGTAAACCCAGCCGTCAGCGATTCTCCCAGCCAGTAATTGACCGACAGCTGATCGAGCAGGCGGCGGCAGACGTCATTCAGGGGGTGGTGATCGGCCATCAGTTGCCGCCAGCTTTTCACTGCCGGCACATCGCCGGCAATTACGGCAAATGCCGCCTTCTCATCGACCAGGACATCAACCACCTTGGCGATGCTGTCCAGTTTGCCCTTGTACACCGCCAGGCAGGGAATGTTCTCCACCGCCATCCTCACCGGCACATAGCCGCGCAACAGCACCCGAGCCAGCCGGTCGGCCAGCCGTTCCTTCTCCACGCAACCCTTGAGCATAATCGAGTAGTACTGGTGTCCTGCCGGCCGGTTAACTGGCGGCCGGAACTGTTGCCCTTTATCGGGGGCGATTGCCGGAGCAGAGCCTGCACTGATCGGTCCGGTCGTTGTTTTTGCACCGCTTCCCCGACCATCTGGCGTCTGATTCCCGTCAGCCTGCCGGCCACCGGGACGGGTTCCGGCCCGCCGCAGCACTTCGGCCGCCTCCTCACGGGCCTGCCCGATGGTCATGCCGGCGCGCACCTTTTCCGTCAGCAGGTGTTCATAGTAGCGCATAACCTCGGACAATCCGCCGGCTGACCCCGGCCCATCTTCGGCCGGTGACGGCGGCAAACCGGGCCAGGGCGGCAAGGGCGTTGATTTGTGCCGGTCGGTGACCGTGACACTCAACGGTTTACCGCAATGGGGGCAAAATTTGCACTCATCCACCCCCCCGGGCAGTTTGCCGCCGCAAAATGGACAGTATTTTATGCCCTGAAGGATACGGTCAAAACTGTCATTCATCGCCGCCGATCTCAATCCCCTCCCCGCGCAGCAGCTGTCGCTTGCGCGCTAATCCCCCGGCATAGCCGTGCAGCCGGCCGTTGGCACTTATCACCCGGTGACACGGCACAATAACCGGCCACGGGTTGGCCCGGCAGGCCGCCGCCACCGCCCGGGCGGCCCCGGGCTTGCCCAGCCGCCGGGCAATTTCACCGTAGCTTACCGTCTGCCCATATGGTAAGGCCGAAAGTTCCCGCCAGACCCGACGCTGCCAGTCTGTTCCGCGGTCGGCCAGCGGCAGGGAAAAAACGCGCAGCCGCCCGGCCGCGTACTCTGTCAGCTGCCGTTCGCACTCCCGGCCCAGCCGGTCGCCGGGCGGGCGCCCCTGTTCCGGCCCCGGCCGGCCCGGCGGGACATCGTCAAATTCCACCGCCCAGATCGCTTGCCGGTCGATATATAGCCGGAGGGGAATGCCGCCGCACGCCAGAGCGATGACCCGCACAGTCCGGCCGGCTGTCAGCCCGGGCCGGCGTCCCGTCCGGCCGGACGGAATCATTTCTGCTCCCGCAGATAGCGGTCAATGGCCTGGGCCGCCCGCTTTCCTGCCCCCATGGCCAGGATTACCGTGGCCGCCCCGGTTACCACATCGCCGCCGGCGAATACTCCCGGCCGGCTGGTCATGCCGTTTTCGTCGGTCCAGATGTTGTTCCATCTGTTCACCCTGAGGTTGGGGGTGGTGGACTGCACCAGGGGATTTGGCCCCTGGCCGATGGCCATAATCACGCTGTCCACCGGCAGGAAGTGCTCAGATCCCGGTTTGACCACTGGCCGTCGCCGTCCCGACTCGTCCGGTTCGCCCAGCTCCATTTCCACGCATTCCAGTCCGCTAACCCAGCCACGGTCGTCCACCCTGACGGCCGTGGGGTTGGTCAGGGTCCTGAATATGACTCCCTCCTCCAAAGCGTGATCGATTTCCTCGTGACGGGCCGGCATTTCCTGACGAGACCGACGGTAAACAAGAAACACTTCCTCCGCGCCCAGCCGCACCGCCGTGCGGGCGGCATCCATCGCCACGTTGCCGCCGCCCACCACTGCCGACCGCCGGCCGACGAAAATCGGGGTGGGGCTGTCAGCCCGCCAGGCCTGCATCAAATTGCTGCGGGTCAGAAATTCATTGGCTGAAAACACCCCGTTGGCATTTTCGCCGGGTATACCCATGAAGTAGGGAAGCCCGGCCCCGGTGCCGATGAACACCGCCTGATAGCCTTCCTCATTCATCAGTTCGTCAACGGTGATGGATTTGCCGACAATAGCGTTACTGACTATTTCAACCCCCATGGCCCGCAGCGCCCCGATCTCATGTTGCACGATGGCCTTGGGGAGGCGAAATTCAGGAATTCCGTACATTAACACCCCCCCTGGCATATGCAGGGCTTCAAATACTGTCACCCGGTAACCCATTTTTGCCAGTTCTCCGGCAGCCGTGACCCCAGCCGGACCGGACCCGACAATCGCCACCCTCGGAGCATCCGGACGGACCACATTGGCAACCGGCGCCGGCGGTAGATTTTCGCGGGCGTAATCGGCGGCAAACCTCTCCAGCCGTCCAATCGCCACCGGTTCGCCGTTTTTGCCGAGCACACACAGCTTTTCGCACTGATCTTCCTGCGGACAAACCCGGCCGCAGACCGCCGGCAGGGCGTTATAGCGCAGCAGATCTTCATTGGCGGCGGCAAAATCGCCATTCCTGATATGCAGAATGAATCCGGGTATGTCAACCTCCACCGGGCACCCCTGCCGGCAGGGACTGGTCTTGCACTGCAGGCAGCGGGCTGCTTCGCACCGGGCGGTTTCGGCATCGTACCCCAGTGCCACTTCGGCGAAATTTCTGCGCCGTTCGGCCGGAGATTGTTCGGGCATGGAATTTTTCTTTCTGCGATCACTCATGAACTTTGCACCCGCCTTCGTGTTCAAATTTCTCCACATCGTCCCGCTCCCGCTGCCGGTACATGGCCAGCCGGCTGAGCAACAGGTCAAAATCAACCTGGTGGGCGTCAAATTCCGGACCGTCGGCACAGGCAAACCTGGTAGCCCCGCCCACCGACACCCGACAGGCACCGCACATGCCGGTGCCGTCAACCATTATCGGGTTGAGGCTGACTATGGTTTTAATGTTGTACTTGCGCGTCAAATCGGCCACCGTTTTCATCATTATTGCCGGTCCAACCGCCAGCACCTGGTCGATGGCCTGACCGCGATCGATTATTGCCTGCAGGGCGGTGGTTACAAACCCTTGCACCCCCCGGCTGCCGTCGTCGGTGGCAACTACCAGCTCGTCGCTGTATCCGGCCAGCTCGTCGACCAGGATCAGCAGCGATTCGGTCTTGGCCCCGATGATGGTGGTCACATGGTTGCCGGCCTGCTTCATCCCCCGGACAATCGGCCAGATGGCCGCAATGCCCACCCCGCCGCCAATCACCACCACCTTGCCCAGATTGTGCAGGTGGGTCGGATTGCCCATTGGTCCGGCAAAATCGGCCAGCTCCTCGCCCTGTTCCAGCCGGCCGAGCTTTTTGGTCCCTGCCCCCAGCTCCTGGACGATGATCACCACCGTTCCCCGCTGACGGTCATAGTCAGCAATGGTCAGGGGAATACGCTCACCGTCAGCATCCACCCTCAGCACCACAAACTGCCCCGGTTGAGCCCGTCTGGCCACCAGCGGCGCAACGATCTCAAATTCCTTCACCGTCGGCGATAAAACTTTCTTGCGAATGATTTTGTAGCCCATAGCTCCCCCTGTCTTACAGATGTGAATTTTTATCGCCGGTCCCCGGTACCGGCCGGAGAACGGTCCAAACTGTCAGACCCCCGGTTTCCGCAGCCCGGTCTGGGAAAAGATTTCCCGGGCCACCTGCGGCTTGTTCATGGTATAAAGATGAATCCCCTCAACCTGGTTTTCCAGCAGATCGACAATCTGCCGGCAGGCATAATCAATCCCCGCCCGGCGCATATCCTGGCTGCGGTGGCCGTACCGGGAAATAATTTCCGCCAGCGGCCGGGGGATTTGCACTCCGCACAGCTGAACTATACGTCCGAGCTGCCGGCTGTCCAGCACCGGGAAAATTCCCGCCGTCACCGGGCAGGAAATCCCTGCCCGCATTGCCTTTTCCCGCCAGTGGTAAAAAAACCGGTTGTCAAAAAACAGCTGGGTGACCAGAAATTCCGCACCGGCTGCCACTTTGCCCCTGATATGGTAAATATCCTCGTCGAGGTTGCGGCTCTGAACATGCCCCTCGGGGTAGGCGGCAGCGGCAATTCCCAGTTGCCGCCTGCCGGCGATGTAAGCGATCAGTTGGTTGGCGTGGGCAAAAGCCCCGCCCGACCAGTCGTGGTCAGTCGTCCCCTGCGGCGGATCGCCGCGCAGGGCCAGTACGTTGTCGACGCCGGCAGCAGCCATGGCCTCCATCGCCCGGTCTACTCCGTCGCGACTCTGACCGACACAGGTAAAATGGGCCATGGCCGTAAGCTGGTAGTGGCTGATTATCCGCCGGCAGATTTCTATGGTGTTGGCAGCAGTGCCGCCGCCGGCCCCGTAGGTTACGCTGACGAAATCCGGGGCCAAATCCCTGATTCCGTCGAGGGTGTCAAATATAGCGCTGATTTCCACCTCCGGCCGGGGTGGGAAGATTTCACACGATACAACCGGCCCGCGACCAGAAAACAGGCTTACTATCCTCATCCTCACTGCTCCCGGTGAAGGGTTGACTGTTCGACCGTGTCTGCGCACCGGCAGTTCTCGCGCTGGCCGGGTATGGCGGCAATCAGGTCGAACAGCACCGACCGCAGCTTGCTGTTATTGGCCTGAAATACGGCGATGATTTTTTCCACCGACGATGGTTCTACCCCCTCCACTCCCACATCGTAATCGGTGATCAGCGAAATGTTTACCACGCACATGTTGAGTTCGCGGGCCAGGTAGTTTTCCGGGTACTGCGTCATATTGACCACCTGCCAGCCCTGGTTGATGAACAGCCGGGATTCGGCCCGGCTGGAAAAGCGCGGACCGTTGACCACCACGATCGTCCCCCGATCGTGACAGGTCACGCCATTGCCGTTAACCGCCTGGACGGCCAGCCTCCGAAGTTCCGGACAATACAGCCCGTCCATGCCGCTGATGTGCACGACCTGCGGTCCGTCGTAAAAAGTCTGCTGCCGGCCGTTGGTCCAGTCAATCATATCGTCGCAGACCACGAAGTCGCCAGGAACTATCGCGTGTTGTAGTGAACCAGCCGCACAGGGGCAGATCAGCCGCGTCACTCCCAGGGAATGCATGGCCCAGACGTTGGCCCGGTAGTTGATCCTGTGGGGAGGCAAGTCATGCCGGCTACCGTGCCGCGGCAAAAATGCCACCCGCCGGCCGGCCAGTTCGGCCACGGCTATTTTGTCCGACGGTTCCCCATACGGTGTTTCCACCCCGATCATCTCGACCCGGTCGAGAAAGTCGTAAAATCCTGAACCGCCAAACACACCTATTTCCACCACGGTTTATGACACCTCCTGCCCGCTGTTGAATCAGCCGCCGTCAGCCATTTGCCGACCAGCGGCGATCAGAGTGTTATCCAGCAGCATGGCGATGGTCAGCGGTCCCACCCCTCCCGGCACCGGGGTAATATGGCCAGCCACCGTCGCCACGGCGGCAAAATCGACGTCGCCTACCAGACGTCCGGCCCGACGGTTGATCCCTACGTCGATCACCACTGCTCCCGGCCTGACCATATCTGCCCCGATAAATTCCGGACGGCCGGCGGCCGCCACCAGAATATCGGCCTGGCGGGTGAAAGCGGCCAGGCCGGCCGTCCTGGTGTGACAGACGGTAACTGTGCAGTCAGCCTGAAGCAGCAGCTGAGCCAGCGGCTTGCCGACGATAGTGCTGCGTCCTACCACCACGGCGTGCCGCCCTGTGGGATCGATGCCCGCTTCCGACAGTATTTTCATTACCCCGCGCGGCGTACAGGGCACCATGGTCGGGTATCCGCCCGCCAAGCATCCGGCGTTGTACGGGTGGAACCCGTCAACGTCCTTGACCGGATTAATCGTATCGATCACCGCCCGGGCCATTGCTGGCTGCGGTAACGGCATCTGGACCAGAATTCCGTGTATTTCCTCCCGCCGGTTCAGATTTTCAACCACGCCGGTCAGCTGATCCTGTCCTGTGTCGGCCGGCAGGCGGATGATCTCGGAATAAATTCCACAGCTGGAACAGGCGCGGTGCTTGTTGCCCACGTAGACCTGCGAGGCCGGGTCATCCCCCACCATCACCACCGCCAGTCCGGGCGGCCGCCCGTTTTGCCGGCTGAACCAGGCTGCCCGCCGGGCAACGTCGGCCTTGATGGTTTCCGCGATCGCCCTTCCGTCAATTATCTCAGCCAATACTTTTCCTCCTCGGTTTGCCGGTGCCCGCTGCCGTCACGGCCGCCAGATCACGACTGCCTTAACTATTATTGGCGTCAGCGGTCGCTGCCAGTCGTCCACCGGCAGGGTCAATAAGTCTTCCAGGAGACGACGGTCGCCATCGTACTGGCCGAACACAGTAAACCGGCCGTCGCGCCCAAAATTGTCGGCCAGATTGATCAGCCAGCGCCCACCGGACGTATCCGGCCCGCTGTTGTCAGCCGCCAGCGTCCCCCACTCATTGGTCAGTCCGTTGTCAAACTCATCGGCAATTGTATAGCCGCAGTCCCCCTGTCCGCTGTTCAGCGGATCGCCGCTGTAGGCGGCCGGCGGCTGCCGGCCGATTCGGTAAATGATCATCCCGTCGTAGTAATGACGGTTAGCCAGCCTGACAAAGTTGGCCACCGTCACCGGTGCCCGATCGGGAAACAGGTCAAAAACCCACTCTCCTGCCGTGGTCTCGATGGTGGCCCGCAACGGACCGCGAAATCCGTCCGGAATCCCGTCTGCAGTCAGAACCTCCGGCTGGCCCCGGACCACAGCCGGTGCCGCCAGCCAAATCGCCGCCGCCACAACCACCAGTACTCGCCTGCCGCCCCTGCCCAAAAGTTTTAGCCCGGCCATGGTCACCCCTTCCCCCTACCTGTCGCCGTCCGGTACATTAACCAGCCGGGTGCCGTTTTTAATCCGCCACCAGGCCATTGCCCTGGCCGCATCGACGTACCGCTTGATCGCCTCGCCGGCCGGCGGCGGCCAGCTTTCGCGGCCGGGAATTACTTCATAATGCTGGTAGTCATCAGTTCGACCGATCAGCCGTCCGTCGGACCAAAATCCATAATTGAACGCCAGACGGTTGCCCCCGGTCAGGCTGTGCCCCAGCGAATGGTAGGTGAATCCTGGCGGCGCAATCGCTTCGATCAGAGTTGCGGCGATGTCGATGTGGCTGCCGGTAACCCCGGGGGCAAACAGCTGGCGGGTCACCCCGTTGCCGCAAACGATGAACGGCACCCCGTACCGCTCGTACAGCGAGGGGTTTTTATCGAGGTTGAGCCGGTCGGCGTGGTCGCCGACCATAATTACCAGACTGTCGGGATGTCGGCTGCGAACACCGGCTATAAACCCGGCCAGCACCCGGTCGGCATACTGGAAATGGCCGAGCTCCCACAGCGTCGGCCAGTCGCTGTCCGCTCCGGGCGGGGCGGCGTGGGCAATGGCCGCCAGATCAACCCCCTCGGCCTCGATATCGATGTTGAACGGAGGGTGGTTGGATACGGTCAGAACGGTGTGAAACTCGTACTGATCGCTGTCCATTGCCTGACTTACCGCGTCGCACAGCACCCGGTCGCTTACTCCCCAGGCATTGCTGAACCGAGCGTCGGCCCCCTGGCCGGCCAAGGCCTGAAACTGGTCATATCCCTGAGCCAGGACAAATTCCTGAATTCTCTCCCAGGTGCCCGGCCCACCGTACCAGAACACCGTCCGGTACCCCAGTCTCTTCATCGCCGGGGCAATAGCCGTCTCGTACGGCGACCGGTAAGATTGTTCAGCATAGTTTACGTAGAGGTTGGCGTCGGGCAGCCCGGCGACGATGCCGGTGACGGCATACACGGTCGACATCCCGTTAGGCAGGAAAACATCAACGTAAGCGCAGTCGTCACGGGCGATAATCCCCCTTATTCCCTCGGCAACCGGCAGACTGGCAAACTGCGGCAGCAATACCCAGTTGTAATAGCTTTCGGCGATTATCAGCACCACTTTGCGCGGCCGCGGCAGCCGCGGTCCGGCTGTCCGCTTTTCCGTATAATCACACCAGTCGTCGCTGACCAGCTGCCGGCCGGAGATCTCCTGCCCATAGGCCACCATGTCGCCGGCCGCCAGGTTATAAAGACCGCAATATTTCATCCGTTCATTTAGCTCGTAGGCCCGGTACAGGCCGTAAATTCCGCCCAGGGTGGCCTCGTTCAGCAGCTTGTCACGGGTGGTGCCGCAGTTTTCCCAGTCGATATCGTAGGCATAGGAGAGAACCCCGCCGTACGTCAGCGCAATACCGGAATAAAAGATCGCCACAAACAGCGCCAGACGCAACGCCAAATCCCTCAGCACCGGCAACCTCGGCCAGGCGATCAAATTCCACCGCATCCACCAGCCCATAACCGCAACTGCCGCCGCGGTTGTGGCCACCACGGCCAGCATCCGCCACAGCAACCCGTACTGTTGCCACAACATGACCAGCACCACCTGGTAGTCTTCGTGTACAACCCCAAACAGCAACGGGCTGAACACCATCCTGAACTGCCGGTAGTAGGGTATGCTGGCCATAAACAAAAACACCACTGTCAGGGTGAACACCGCCCCTAGCCCCAGCCGCAGCCGCCGGCTTACCAGCCCGCCACTGAAAAACCGCGGCAAAGTGCAGAGGGCAAAAGAAAAGAACAGCCCCCAGCCGGCCGTTTTGACGTCCAGCCTCATCCCCCGCACCAGGCTCTGCCACAACTCCTCCCGGTCGACCCCGTCACCGATATAGTCGCGCAGAACGATAATAAAGGTCAGCCGCAGGATGCTCAGCAACAACCAGAGGAAGAGGAACAGTTTTATGTCGGTCACCAGATCGTCGAAGAACCGCCGCCACAGATCGTCGCCACCGGTCATCGGCCGCCAACTGCGGTCATTCATCGTCCTTATCTCAGCGTACCCAGCCTGATCTCATTGTCTTTCAGGTAGTAGAGGGCGTATGACACTTCCTCCATCAACCGTTTGGTCCGGGTACCGATGGTCAGTTTTACCCCGGGGTAGCCTTTAAGACGGATCTTGATCCGCCCCCGCGGTAAATCATTGAGTTTGCTCTCAATCTCAAACTTGGCCCTGATTAGCTGTTCCCGCTGCCATTCCTGACGGAAACTGCTCCTGGTCAGACTAAGTAGCAGTTCTTTTTTGTCCGGCGGCAGATCCCGGATCTGCTCCATTTCCTTCAGCAGCTTAATCGCCTTTTTTGACTTCTCAATGGTCTGCACCAGGGCGGTCAGTTCGTCATCCGACCACAGGCCCTGAGCAAACAGGCTTACCCGCGTGTCGAGATAGGCGTC
>JAOAFP010000207.1 GCA_026416215.1 Negativicutes bacterium
GCTTACTCCTACGTGACCGCCACGGTGGAAAACGGTCAGTTTGCCGGACTGGACTACGAATGGTCGAAGTGGCCGCGGGACAAGCAGGTGGAGTACGCCAGGCAGCTGTTTGCCGAAGCTGGCTACGGTCCGGGCAACCCGCTGGAAATAACCATTTCCTACAACACCAATGAAGGACACAAGAAGATCGCCCTGGCGATCGGCTCAATGTGGGAGGATGTGTTCGGCAAGGACAGCATTGTTGTCAAGCAGGCCAACCAGGAGTGGAAGACTTTCCTCCGTGACCGCAGTGAGGCCAATTACGACGTGGCCCGCGACGGCTGGGAGGCCGATTATGACAGTGTGGACAGCTACACCGTGCTATACACCAGCGGCGGACCGCAAAACAACAGTAAGACCGACACGCCCGGTTACAACGAACTGCTCGACCAGGCCAAGCGGGCAACCGATCCGGCCGAGCGGGTGCGGCTGATCCGTCAGGCGGTCACCCTGGCGATGAGCGACTACGGAATCATCCCGCTGTACCAGTACACCTATTCCCGGCTGATCAGCTCCCGGGTCAAGGGTTATGATCCGAAGGATAACCACCTCGACCACGTAATGAGCAAGTGGTACAAATTCTGATCGACGGCCGGACAGCCGCTTGTTTCTGAAGGTGGGGGCGCCGGCCGCAGCCAGCGGCCGGCGCCCTGTTTAACCGGCAAAATACCGCTATTGAGGACGACCGGCAATGCTGAAGTTTATCATCAAGAGGATCGCAGTGGCCATTCCGACCCTGTGGGCGATCATCACCCTGGTATTTTTCCTGGTGCGGCTGGCTCCCGGCAGTCCGTTCAGCGGCGAGCGGGCTCTGTCGCCGGAGGCGCTGGCGGCGCTTATGCACCAGTACCGGCTGGATTTGCCTCTTTACCAGCAGTATTTCCTGTATCTAGGCGATCTTATCCATGGCAATCTGGGAACGTCGATGAAATATCTGGGGCAGTCTATCAACCAGCTACTTTTTCCCGACAACGTCGGCGGATTCTGGGTGACCCTGAGGCTGACCATTTACACCATGTCGCTGGCCATACCGCTGGGCATAGTCAGCGGGTGCTATGCCGGGCTGCGCAAGGACTCGTGGTTTGATCGGCTGGTGGTGAGCGGGAATATTGTCCTGACCGCCATACCAACCATGGTCACCGGACCGCTGGCCGTGCTGCTATTTGCCGTGGTGCTGGGGATTCTGCCGGCCGGAACCTGGGGGGACGGCGGATTCCGCCACCTGTTCATGCCGGTGGCGGTACTGACCAGTGCCTACATTCCGACCATTGCCGTCATAACCCGCGGCAGCATAATTGATGTTCTGAACTCCAATTATATCCGCACTGCCCGGGCCAAGGGCCTGCCAACCTCCATCATCCTGTTCCGGCACGCCATCCGTCCGACCCTGCTGCCGGTTATTTCGGTGCTGGGGCCGATGATTGCCGGAGTGCTGGTGGGGGCGGTGGTGACCGAGCAGATATTCACCCTGCCCGGACTGGGGGTGCTGACCACCAATGCCGCCACCAACCGCGACTACAACATGATCATGGCCATAACCATCCTCGGCAGTACATTGACCATTGTATTCAACATCCTGGTTGACATTTGCTACTCGTTGCTCGACCCGAAAATTACGCGGTGAGGGATTGACATGTTATTCACCACACAGGCCATTCAGATTGACGCTCCGGTGGCCAGGGGGTTCTGGTACGGGGTGTTGCGGCGGTTCAGTGCCAACCGTCTGGCGGTAGTCAGCCTGGCGGTCATCGTCGTGCTGACCCTGCTTTGTCTGCTGGTCCCGCTGTTTGGCGATATCAGCTACGACCGCACCAACTGGGCGGAGATTCTTAAACCGCCGGATGCAAGGCACTGGTTTGGCACTGACAATCTCGGCCGCGACCAGTTTGTCCGGACGTTCATCGGCGG
>JAOAFP010000208.1 GCA_026416215.1 Negativicutes bacterium
GTGTACTGACGGACTGCAATTCAGTTGGCGCCGAGCGGTTTGCTGAACGGGTGAAAAGCAATATCTGCCAGCTGAGCGAAAAGGGTGGCGATAAAACCTTCCATCCGTCAGTGGTCATCGGGGTGGCAAGTTACAGTGGAGGTCCACCGGATGAATTTATACAGGCGGCGGTAAACGCCCTGGCTGAAAGTGAAAATATGGGAAAGAACGCCGTGTGCACTGACTGGCACATATAAGCCTGCAGTTCCCGCACGGGGAGGAAAAACGAAGGAAGAGCAAAAAAGCAGCCTTGCAGCTGCTTTTTTTGCCCAAGACGACGTGGCGGCCAGGGCAGTCGGTTTGTATGGATCAGGCGCCGGCTGCCCGGAAGGTTTCACTTACAATCTGCTCGGCCTCAGCCTGGATTTGACGCAGGTGATCCTCTCCCCTGAAGCTTTCGGCATAAATTTTGTATACTTCTTCAGTGCCGGACGGGCGGGCGGCAAACCAGCCGCTGTCCGTGCAGACTTTCAGCCCGCCGATTGGGGCATTGTTATACGGGGCAGCGGTAATTTTGGCCACAATTTTTTCTCCGGCCAGACTATCAGCCCTGACCTGTTCCGGCGACAATTTGGACAAAATCGCTTTCTGGCGGTGATTGGCGGCAGCATCGATACGGGCGTAGATTGGAGAGCCATACTGTCTGGTCAGGTCAAGGTAGTGCTCGCCGGGATCCCGGCCAGTCCGGGCGGCGATCTCTGCCGCCAGCAGGCACAGAATTATGCCGTCCTTATCCGTGGTCCAGACCTGTCCATTAGTGCGTAGGAAGGAGGCGCCGGCGCTTTCCTCGCCGCCGAAGCCGAACGAACCGTCCACCAGGCCGCTGACAAACCACTTGAAACCAACCGGCACTTCGGCTAATTGCCGTCCAAGTCCCGCCGCCACGCGATCGATCATCGACGAACTCACCAACGTTTTGCCTACGGCTGCGTCAGGACGCCAGCCCGGACGATTGCGGAACAGGTAGTTTATGGCCACTGCCAGATAATGGTTTGGATTCATCAGGCCGCAACTCCTGGCCACTATGCCGTGGCGGTCATAATCCGGATCGTTGCCAAATGCCAGGTCGTATTTGTCTTTCATGGCGATCAGACTGGCCATGGCATAGGGAGAGGAGCAGTCCATGCGGATTTTGCCGTCGCCGTCCACCGTCATAAAACTGAACGTGGGGTCAGGGTGGCCGTTAAGCAGTTCGATGTCAATCCGGTAAAGCTCGGCAATGGGCTGCCAGTAGCCCAGCCCGGAACCGCCAAGGGCATCAACCCCGAGCCTGAGCCCTGATTTGGCTATGGCATCCATATCGATTACGTTAGCCAAATCATTGACGTAGGGGGTTATGTAGTCGTGCTGCCTGACGTTATCAGCCTTTACCGCCCGCTGCCACGGCCAGCGCTTGACATCGCGGTTGTCATTTTTCAGAAGCTCGTTGGCTTTGCCGGCAATCCAGCCGGTGACGTCGGTGTCGGCCGGTCCGCCGTTTGGCGGGTTATATTTGATGCCGCCGTTGTCAGGCGGGTTGTGCGAAGGGGTTATGACGATACCATCGGCCAGACCGTCGGTTCGCCCGTGGTTATAGGTCAGGATGGCGTGGGAAATGCCGGGAGTGGGGGTATAGTTGAAATCTTTGGCAACAACCGTCTCCACTCCATTGGCGGCCAGTACCTCCACAGCCGACATAAAGGCCGGTTCGGACAAGGCGTGGGTGTCAAAACCAATGAACAGCGGGCCATTAATTCTTTTTTCCCGGCGGTACAGGCATATTGCCTGGGTTATTGCCAGGATATGACTTTCGTTGAATGTACCCTTTCCTGAACTGCCACGGTGGCCGGATGTGCCAAACGACACCAGCTGTTGCGGGTCGCTGACGTCGGGTCTGATTTCGTAATAG
>JAOAFP010000209.1 GCA_026416215.1 Negativicutes bacterium
ATCCGCAAACCGCCGATGACCTGGTTGCCGGGATCGCGGATAAAGACCAGACCGTGGCGGAGGGGGTCCTGCTCCAGGCAGAAGGCGTACCGGGGATCAAGGTCACCCGAGGGAAGGCTCGACTGCAGTTCGGGGTGTTCAGGGGGAAACAGCTCAACCGGGATCTGCACCGACTGGCTTATGGTCTCGAGCAGACTGTCATCCAGCGGCCGGGCAAACAGCAGTTGCCCTGCCGCCGGGGCACTCTGTTTGCTATCGGTTATCGGCAGCACGGCGTAAAGCCATATCTGCCCGTCGCCGGTGCGCACGAACCCGCTGGCCGTACGGCTTATGTCGGAAGGAACAAGCTGTTGCCGGTGGCCGTCCAGATAGATGCTAAAGGAATTGGCCTTCACTTCAGCTCGGCTGTCCGGGTCAAGGTTTACGGCAATAAGGGGATGGGAAACGGAGTCAAACCATACGGCGCTGTAGATATTGATGGTCAGCAGCGAACTGGCGCTGACGGTCGAAGCGACAAACTGCTCATCCCGGGCACCGCCGGCGACGAACGCCAGCATTTCGTCCCAGAACGCCCAGTCGCTGGTTATGGTTACAATGTTCTGACGCTGCTGGTCGAGGGCAAATTCCAGCCGTTTGAGATCACGCTGGTGCTCGGCCAGTTCGAGGCGGGTGTATTCCTTCAGCCCGAAAAAATATCCCAGCGTCGACACTGTTGCGACGATCACAGCTATCGCCGCGACCTGCAGCAAAGTGATTTTGGTTGTGAGTCGCATAAATTACATCTATGCCCCTTGGCGGTTGCCAGGATGGTGATGGCGTAATATGCCGGTAACCGGTCACTTCCCGGAAACGCATTCTCCGTCTGACCGGATTATCCTGCCCGGCGCCGGCGGGAAACCCAACATTTTCGGCACCGGCCCGGAAAAACAGGCTGAGAAGGCAGCGAAACCGGGAGTGGGCAAATGGTGGTCAACCGGGAGAATATAGGGTAAAATTGGCAGGGCAACCAGTTGCCCGATTACGTCAGCACAACGGGGGCCGGGTGGTAAAATGGCCGGACACAACAGGTTTTTCAGTGGACTAAAAATGGGCTGGCTGGCGGTGGCGATCCTGGCCAGTGTGGTGGTGACCGTGGTGTTGAGTGGCTGGCTGGGCGGCCTAGCGTTGTTTTTCTGTTTGCCGCTGGTGTTTTGGCGGCGCTGAAGGGGACGGCTCAAGACCTGGACAGGGGGAAGGACGGTGATCACCGGCACCCTGCCCGGCGGCCCTGGTTGTGACCGCTGTGACGCGGCCGTTTGCCGGTGCTTAAGGGTGGTGGGAGGAGGACCTTATGGAAAAATTCATGACAGTGATGGAAAATTACGTCGTGCCGGCGCTTACGAAGGTGGGAGACAACCGTTACCTGGCGTCGATCCGCAATGGAATGGCGGTCACCTTTCCCTTCACGGTGGCCAGCAGCCTGTTTTTGATCGTGAGTTTCCTGCCCGTTCCCGGCTGGGACGGAATAATCGCCCCTTACCGCAACCTGCTGCTGGTCCCGGTGACAGCCACCTTCGGTCTGATCGCCGCTGTGGCGGTGATTGCCATTGCCTACGATCTGGCCAGACGTTACCAGCTGGATGCCATTGCCGCCAGTCTGATCGCCGGGGTGATCTTCCTGATGCTGCAGGTGGACGTCCAGACCCTGACCCTGGATATGAAACGCCTTGACGCCAGCGGGCTGTTCACCGCGATCATCGTGGCGATTGCGGTGGTTGAGGTGTTAAGGCTGTTCATTCGGCGGCAACTGGTGATCAAAATGCCGGACAACGTGCCGGAGATGGTGGCTCGCTCGTTTGTTTCCCTGCTGCCGTTTGCAGCCCTGATGGTGGCAATGTGGCTGATCAGGTTTGTGCTGGGAGTGGACGTCAATGGTGCCATTTC
>JAOAFP010000210.1 GCA_026416215.1 Negativicutes bacterium
TTCCTGTGCATTTGAGCCATTGCTGTGCCATGAGCCAGTGGCCGGCCGCGGTGGGATGCACCCCGTCGGCCGCCCAGTACTCGGGCGGCGCCTGTTGCAGCGCCTGGTTCAGATTGCGTACGCCCAGTCCGCCTACGTTGGCCGGACACAAAATCTGTATGTCACGTAGCGGGTCAAACCGCCAGCGGCGGGGAATTCTCTCCCTGACCATGGTGATAATTTTTTCGGTAGCGTCTGCCGGATCATCCGAGTTGACGAAATAGAAGTCCCCTCCCGGCCCGGCGCTGAAATCTGGCATCAGACCCCGGTTAATCGCGTGAGCTCCGACAATTATCCGGCTCGTTTCCGCCTGCCGGAAAATTTCATTCATGGTCACCACCGGAACCGCACCGGACTCTATTATATCAGACAGCACCTGACCGGCTCCCACCGACGGCAGCTGGTTGACATCTCCCACCAGCAACAGGGCCGAATCGGACGGAATCGCCCGGAGAATCAGCAACATCAGCGGAACATCAACCATTGAACACTCATCGACTATTAACAGCTGACAGTCGAGCGGGTTGTGCTGGTTACGGCGAAAATCGTGCTGGGCTGGATCATATTCCAGTAGCCGGTGAATGGTTTTGGCCTCGCGGCCGGTGGTTTCGCTCATTCGCCTGGCCGCCCGGCCGGTGGGGGCCGCAAGCAAAATCTTTACGTTCTTAGCCTCGAGGATTTTTATTATTGCCCGGATAATCGTGGTTTTGCCCACCCCCGGACCACCGGTTACAACCATGGCCTTGGCGTTTATCGCCTTGCTCACCGCCTGCCGCTGACTATCAGCAAGGGCGATGCCAAGTTTGCCGTCAACCCAGTTTATGGCCTGAATCACGTCTATCTGCGGCCACACCGGCCGCCCGGCCGTCAGCCGACGCAAAATATCGGCAATAGAACGCTCGGCACCGTACAGCCAAGGTAAAAACAGACAGTCTTCATTGCCGATCCTGTCACAAATCAGGTTCCCCTCCAGCTCTTCCACCGCTACGGCCTGTTCGGTAATCTCCGGGGGGATTTCCAGAATCGCGGTGGCTTTTTCGATCAGCCCCGCCCGCGGGTAGGCACAGTTGCCGCTGGCCATTTCCTCCAGCAGGGCATAGTTAACACCTGCCCGGGCCCGGACGATCGAATCTTTTGCCACCCCCAGCCTCATCGCCAGTGCATCAGCCGTCCTGAACCCGATGCCATTAATGTCCTGAGCCAGACGGTAAGGATTTTCCCGGATGAGATTAATCGCCAGATCACCGTACTTTTTGTATATTCGTACTGCTTTGGCCGTCCCCACTCCGTGCTCGTAAAGAAAGACCATTATTTCACGAATTTTTTTCTGTTCCTGCCAGCTGGCGACTATTTTCTCCCGGCGGACCGGACCAATTCCTTCGACTTCCAGTAACCTGTCCGGATGATGATCGATCACGTCGAACACCGCCCGGCCAAAATGGTCGACCAGCCGCTGACCGTACACCGGGCCGATCCCCTTGATCATTCCCGACGAGAGGAATCTTTTCATACCCTCGATGGTGGTTGGCGGCGCCACGCTCAGCCTGTCGGCCACCAGCTGCCGTCCATACTGGGCATGACTGCGCCACACCCCCACCGCCTCAATAAACTCACCGCCGTTTAGATTGGCGGCATATCCAACCACGGTTACCAGGTCGCGCTGCCCGCGGCACTTAACCCGCAGCACGCAAAACCCCGAATCAGGGTTGTGAAAGGTAACCCTTTCAACTGTCCCCCTGACCGGCTCGGACGATAAGCTGGCGGTTCCGTCAGGCTTAAATTTATCATTCACTGCCTTTAACCGTCTCCATGTCTGTGCAAACTGCCCCCGGCCGGCCTCTGCGCTTTTCCGGCCTGATCACCATACGGCCC
>JAOAFP010000211.1 GCA_026416215.1 Negativicutes bacterium
TGGCAATGGAAGCAGCCGGGGAAAATGGCCTGGAAGTGGTGGTGTTTGATCGGCCTAACCCGCTGGGAGGGCTGGTCTGCGAAGGGATCGTGCAGCAGACCGGTTACCAGTCGTTTGTTGGAATAAAGCCCATGCCGGTGCGGTACGGCCTTACCATAGGGGAGCTGGCAGGTTATTTGAACAGCAAATACCATCTCAACTGCCGGCTGACGGTTGTGCCGATGAAAAACTGGCGGCGGTCAATGCTGTGGGATGACACCGGGCTTCCGTGGTTGCCAACTTCGCCCAACATGCCGTCATGGCATACGGCACTTATTTACGCCGGAACCTGCCTGCTGGAAGGAACCAATGTCAGCGAGGGCAGGGGAACGACCTCGCCGTTCAGGTTTTTTGGGGCGCCCGATTTGAATAACAATATGGTGGTTAATAAGCTGAACCGGCTGCAACTGCCGGGGGTAAAGTTCCGTCCGGTCTGGTTCACCCCCCAGACTGACAAATACGCAGGACAGGTGTGCGCGGGAGTTGATCTGGTGGTGACGTCGGAAAGCCAGTTCAGGTCCTGGCTGACCGGAGTAGCAATCCTGCAGTGCCTGATCGAAAGTTATTCGTCGTTCACTATAGAACGGAAAGTTGACTTTTCGGGTGCCCATTCCTTGTTTGAAAGCCAGCTGGGTATGAGGTGGGAGTCGATTTACACGACTGACTGGCAGGATCTGGCGGCTATTTCCGACGAGGACTGCCGAAAGTGGGCGGATGAAAGCAAAATATACTGGATTTACCGGGAGATCTGACTATGCAGCAGCCAATGAGGATAACCGCGACGTTTTTGGATGAGATCAGCCATGACATACCTGATCAGAACTGGGGAGAGGAAGACTGGGATGCCGACTTTGCGGCGATGCAGACAATCGGTATTGACACGGTGGTCCTGATTCGGTGCGGCTACCGGCGGTGGCAGACCTTTCCCTCCCGGGTGCTCAGCCGACACCAAAACTGTCACACCCCGCCTGCCGACTTGGTGGACATGTTTTTGCGGCTGGCAGAAAAGTACCAGATGCAGTTCTGGTTCGGACTTTACGACAGCGGCGAGCTCTGGCATACTGGTCGTTACCGCGAGGAGGTAGACCTCAACCGGCAACTGATTGAGGAAGTATGGGAAAAATACGGCAGCAGGAAGGCATTCAAAGGCTGGTATATTTCCCACGAGGTAAGCCGGAGGCTGAGTGGCATTATTGACACCTACCGCCAGATGGGGGAGCACGCCAAGCATGTTTCCGGCGGCTTGCCGGTGTTGATCTCGCCGTACATTGACGGGGTGAAGGCGATAGACCAGTATTCGTCTGCTGTGAGCAGGAGCGATGGCATAACGCTGATTGAGCACGAGGCAATCTGGCAGGAAATAATGCAGGGAATCAGGAATTGCGTCGACATAGTTGCTTTCCAGGACGGGCACGTAGACTTTCACGAGCTGGCCGACTACATAGCTGTCAACAAGCGCATCGCTGATGCCAATGGACTGCGAAGCTGGAGCAACTGTGAATCGTTCGACCGTGACATGCCGATCAAATTTCTGCCGATTAAATGGGAAAAAATGCTGCTCAAGCTGAACGCTGCAGCCAGATGTGGGGTGGAAAAAGTAATCACCTTTGAATTTTCTCATTTTATGAGTCCAAATTCGGCCTATTGGCAGGCTCGCAACCTTTATCGTCGCTACCGGCAGTTTTTCTCACTATGAACCGGGAAGCCTGGCTGCTGAAGCTACGGTCGGTTCTACTGGCCATTACGGCCTGGGTCGGATTGATGGTGATCACTGACTGGCTGTGGCATTGGATGAGATATATAAACCGGGGGCAACTGAGGGAAGCGGCGGCGGTGATCGGAATGATTGCGGTGGCAGCGGCGGTTATGGC
>JAOAFP010000212.1 GCA_026416215.1 Negativicutes bacterium
ATGCATAGTAGCGCACCATGCCCCGCCAAAAGCTGCCCCGACACAGGCGGTGATGAACGGCCTGCCCAGAGGCAGTGTCACGCCAAAAATCAGCGGTTCGCCCACACCGAGAATTCCCACCGGCAGTGCCCCACGACAGATGTTCTTCAAATTTTTGTTTTTAGTCCGCCACAAAACGGCAATCGCTGCCCCCACCTGCCCGGCTCCGGCCATCGACAGAACCGGCCATAACCCGTTTTCGCCAATTCTGGCCAGCAGCTCAGCGTGGATCGGAATCAGTCCGTGGTGCAGCCCGGTGACCACCGTAGGCAGAAATAGCATTGACATCAGTGCCCCCGCCCACCATGAGCCGCTGTTCAATAACCACAAAAACGCAGCAAGAATGCCGTCAGAAACAACACCGGCAATCGGCTGCAGAACAAAATAGGTGGCAAACGCAGTAATTAACAGAGTGATAGTAGGCGTGACAATCAGGTCAACCGAGTCGTGGACAAACCGCCTGACCCTCCGTTCAACCAGACTCATAAAGAAAACAATCAGGATAACCCCCAGCAGCCCGCCCCGTCCCGGCACCAGCGGCTGACCATAGACGGTTATTTTGCTAATCGACGGTAAAATCGTCAAAATGCCGGCCACCGCCCCCAGGCTGGGGGTGGCGTTGAATTCCTTTGCCGCATTAACTCCTACCAGAACCGCCAGGTACCCAAAAACAGCCCCCCCCGTCACCTCAAGAATTTTGAACCCCTCACTGTCAGCCGCCAGCAAATGAAGATTGAGAGCAACGTTGAGCAGGCCCTTGACCATCCCGCAGGCAATTATTGCCGGAATCAGCGGCACAAAGATATTGGCAAGTTTCTTCAGTAGATCCTTGACAGCACTCGGTCTGGCCTTGATCGCTGCCACCCGGTCCTGGAGGTCGCCCGCCGCCGCCACCTCGCCCACTGCCACCCCGCGGATGGCCGAGACCTCGTCAGCTACTTTTTTAACAAACCCCGGCCCCAGGATTATCTGCAACTGGTCGCCGGCCTCCACCACCCCCATTACCCCGGACAGCTGTCTAATGGCTGCAACCTCCACCCGTCCTTTGTCAAACGGGGTTAGACGCAGCCTGGTCATGCAAAAGCCGGCGGAACTTATATTTCCCACCCCGCCAAACCGGGCAATAATTTGCTCTGCCAAATCTCTGGCATTTTTTTCGCTCATGATTAGGTCTGCTCCCTGGCAAAAATTTCCAGCTGGCACCGCCAGTCCCAGCCGACAAAATTGTCGATAATCACATCGGCCGCAGCAATGTCTTGACCGCCAGAATTGGGGTTGTAAAAGCCGACAACCTTCATTCCGGCCGCCTTGGCCGCCTTCACCCCATTGGCACTGTCCTCGATGACCAAACAACTACCTGGCGGCGTTACCAGACGGCCCGCCGCTTCAATGAATATGTCCGGTGCCGGGTTGCCGTGCCCGACGTCATCGCCACTCACCAGCGCCGTAAAAAACCGGCTGATACCCAGCGCATCCACAACCAGTTCGATTACCGGCCGGTGTGACGACGAAGCTACTGCCAGGGAATATCCCTCAGCTTTCAGCTCGGACAGAAGTTCGACCACCCCCTCGATCGGACAGAGCTTGTTCCGTCGCTGCCACAACAACTGCTGGTAAGACTCGGCTGCCAGCCGGCACAATTCCTCCACCGGCCGGTGAATAACCCGTTCTCCAAAACGACGTTTCAAATCAAGCCACATGTCAACGTCCGGCGTCCCGACATACTGTCTGTACTCCGGCCAGCTCAGCTGAAAGCCAAACCGAGCAAACTGCTGGTTGTGGTTGGCATAATATAACGGCTCGCTGTCGATCAGCACTCCGTCCATATCAAATATAACCGCTTCGATCATAAAACTCCCCGTTCGTAG
>JAOAFP010000213.1 GCA_026416215.1 Negativicutes bacterium
AAGCTCTCCCCGTCCGTTCATCGCCTCGCTTACACCATCGGTGTAGAGGACCAGCATTTCGCCCCAGCCCAGCTGACACCCGGCATCATGGTAGTGCACTCCCGGCAGGGCGCCGATCGCCATCGCCCGGCCCGCGCCCATTTCACGCACCCCGCCAAGGTTGTCCGTATGAACCATAGAGTTGTGTCCGGCAAGCGAATAATTCACTTCGCCAGTCCGGGTGTCGACAATCAGTAGGGCCAACGTGGCAAACATACTTTCCCGGTTGCGCCGGCACAGTTCGTCATTCAGCGAGGCAAGAATCTGCGATGCCCTGGTCCGGCTCTGCACCAGTAGCTGCAGGTAGGCCTGTATAGCTGCCATGAACAGGGATGCGGAAACGCCCTTGCCTGCCACATCGCCGATCACCACGCACCATCGCCCCTCGTCAAGCTGGTAGCAGTCGTAGAAATCGCCACCCACTTCCCATACCGGTTTGAACAGTACGGCAAATTCCCAGTCATGAGGCCAGTCAGCTGATATTTCCGGTAGCAGGCTCTTCTGCACCTTGGCAGCCACAGCCAGCTCGCTGGCCATGACCCGCTTGTCCGCCTTCAGTCCGTACTCGTCACTAATGCTGTTGTGAAGAGCAATGACGCAGGCCACCCCGGCCGTATTGGCCAATATCATGGGAATGGCTGTCACATTCAGCATCTGCAACGCCAGCCGTTTGTCCCCGGCGACAAAAGCCGTTATGAAAATCCACAGCCCTTCCAGCAACGCGGTGGCCACCGCCGCCTCAGTAACTGTTATACGGCCAGGCCACGGCCGCCACCGCCGCCAAAAATCGACTGCAACGCCGATGACAACCGCCGCACAGGCAGCTGATACGGCGGTGTTGCCTCCCATCAGCAGACGGTGTGCTCCGGCAATCAGCCCGACCACCGTACCCGCCGGTGGGCCGCCGAGAAATCCGGCGCATACCACCCCTACGTGGCGTATGCTGATAAATCCCGACAACAGCGGAACAGCCGCCAGACCACCGTAAATCGACAGTAGCCCGAACACTAGGACATACATCGTCGTCTGCCGGAAACCACCGCTGCGGACCCAGCGCAGACCGGTGTCGCTGTACCTGAATTTGAGTGCTATGTATATTGCCATCGACATAAGGCTGATCGATTCGATCAGGTTGATAACGGTCAGCCAGTCCACTTAACGTCAGTCCCGTTCCGATCTACTGTTTTGCCCGGTAATCGCCGGCCAGCTGACAATACTCGCCGGCATTAGATAGAATATAGGCAGCCTCCTGATCGCTGACCGTCCGCAATTCCCTGGCAGGCACCCCTGCCACCAGGGTGCCTGCTTTTACAGTCTTACCTTCCGGCACCAGCGCGGCGGCCGCAACTATCGCCCCTTTTTCAATGCGGGCACCATTCAGCACCACCGCCCCCATGCCTATCAGGACATCATCCTCAATGACACAGCCATGAACAACGGCGTTATGGCCGATGGTAACGTTTCGGCCAATGCGACACGGGTAATCACCGGCAGTGTGGATGGTGGCGTTGTCCTGTACGTTGCTGTTTTCACCAATTTTCACGCCGGCAACGTCACCGCGGACCACGGCATTGAACCAGATACTCGCACCTGTTGCAATCGAAACGTCACCGATTATCCGGCAGCCGTCTGCACAGAAAACCCCGTCGGCAATCTGCGGCCAGACTCCCCGGTACGGATAAACATGCATGACTCGCCCCCCCAGCTGTTTATTGCTGTTTATTATAATTACGAGGTTATAAAAAAGAATGCAGGCCCTCAAGTCTGCATTCAGGAATTTTGCGCCGTCACCTCCTATTCACCGCTGTAAACCTCCGGCTTAAGCACACCGATGTAAGGCAGGTTGCGATAGTTTTCCGC
>JAOAFP010000214.1 GCA_026416215.1 Negativicutes bacterium
GAATAAATGTCAGTTTTACTCCCCGGTAAGTGTCTATCTCTAGTAAAAACCTGACATCGGTCAGCACAGCTGCCAAAAGGGCCGCACCGACCCCCGAAATCATTACGGTCAGACACAAATAGCCGATTGCCCTGAACACAGTAGATGTCAGGCTTTTGCCCCGGTTTTCCCCGCAACTCCATCGGTCGATGGCCACGGTTATCGCCAGCACCGGAAAGACAATGGCTGCAGTCAGGGCTGCCGCCTGTCTGGCCAGCAGCCATAGTCCGTCGCTGGTCTGGGACAACAGCCCGCCGACCGCCAGCACAGCCCCCAGTCCATACAACAATCGGCGGGAAACCGGCACCAGCTGACGGATCATAATAAGACCACCGGCGATTGTCCCCCATATGCACAGTACGGTCATATAACGTGGGAAACCTCGATAGTTTGCCTCCTTCCGACCATAACTGCTTTCGGGAAGCCAGTCGCTGAACCGGCCGGCGCGCCCAACGGCAAACCCTTCGTCTTCCAGCTTCTGCCTGACCTGGCTTACATAGCTGATGTTGGTCTGGACCAGCGTTTGCCCAGGCAGCGGCTTTTCAAACGTCCTTAGCAGATTGATTCTGATGTCCCGCTCCTGATCACTCAGCGTCCAGCGGTGAACCGCCTGCCACAGTTCCATCTTCGGCTGTTCGTCTTTGGGTATGGCGTAGGCGCGGGCAGCTCGGTAACCAACTTCTGCCACCAGCTGAAACAGTCCGTCCTGTCTGACAAACTGATACTGAACCGGATGCTCGATCAGTCCCAGCGTTATTCCCCGCCTGTTTAGCTGTTCGGCGGTATAATCGATTAGATCAGGGTAGCCAAGGACTTCAGTGCCGGTGAACATAATCCCCGATAACTGTCCCGCCCGGTCTATTCTCGCGAACGTCCGATCAATTTTGCTGCGGTCAACCAGACTGTAGTTGGTCGGACGGGGCAGAACCATAAAACCGTGGCTGTTAACAGCGGAAATCTCCCGGCTGGAAAACCCGAGATTCATCTTCAGAAGTTCAGTCAGATCCCCCTTGACCAGGACGGTTGAAACTGGAGCCCCCAGCAGCACTGTCACTCGTTCCTCCCCCAGGCGCAGCCTTAAATCTTCAACCGCCTCACTGAAGCTGTTCGGATCATGACCGACCACAATAACATCGGCCAGGTCGATCCCGCCAGTCTCCACCGCTGGTATAAGCCAGCCGGCCAGCCTGGTTATGTCTGCCGTCCGCCTGACCACCTCCCGGTCGTAATTGCCGTCAGCCGTCTGTTTCTGCGGCAGGCTGTAGCCGCCGGTCCGAAGAACATCTGCCCCGGTCAGAACTGTAACATCGCCGTTGTCGTGCAGTTTTTTCAGTGTAGTGTCATAAACCGCCAGCGTGGTCACACCGGCCTGTCTGAACATATCCAGCAACTGGCCTGGATCAGCCCCAGCCTTGCGGGCCAGCCCCTGAAGATCATCATAATCCATGACGATTTCCACCGTGCGGCTTGCCTCCTCAAGCTGGTGCCGGTGCCAAAGCAGTGGCAGGGCCGCCAGAAAACCGATAACCACAACCGCAACCATAATCCTGTCAAATCGTTTATTCATTGATTGTCAGTCCCTGTTTTGCCATTGACTGCCGTAACCAGGCGGAGATGAAGCCGTCTATCTCCCCGTCCATTACCGCCTGGACGTTGCCCACTTCATAATTGGTGCGGTGATCTTTAACCAGACTGTACGGATGAAACACGTAGGAGCGAATCTGGCTGCCCCATTCGATAGCCTGATATTCCCCGCCAATCGCCGCTTTTTTTTCTTCCTGACGCCGACGTTCCAGCTCGAAAAGTTTCGCCCGCAACAGCCGCATGCACCTGTCTCTTATACACATCT
>JAOAFP010000215.1 GCA_026416215.1 Negativicutes bacterium
AACGCTGATTTTCGACCGGATTCGCCGGGTGCACGGCCTGGGCAAGCGCGACCGGCTGCTGCTACGACTGGCGGCCATCCTTCATGACATCGGGATGTACATAAGTCTGCGCAGCCACTATTTCCATACTTACCGTCTGATTATCTCCGGTGATATCATCGGGCTGTCGAATCTGGAAAAGGAGATAGTGGCCAATCTGGCCTGCTACGTATCCAAGCAGCCGCGGCCGGAGGATGAACCGTTTGCCAGTCTGGACAAGAAGGAACAGGTACGGGTGGGCAAGCTGGCCGCCATTCTCCGGATTGCCGACTCGATTGACCGCAGTCACCGGCACAAGGTTGAAATGTGCGATGTCCAGCTGAAGGGCGAGGAAATGTATTTGCACTGCCAGGCCAGGGAGGATATGACGCTTGAGGAGTGGACGTTCGAGGACAAGGCTGATTTTTTTATCGAGGTGTTCGGCGTTCGGCCGATCCTGGTCAAAGAGATAGTCTGAAAGAAGTGAAAAATGAAAAACCGCTTCGACAAACATCAGTATTTCTATAACCGCGAGTTGAGCTGGCTGCGCTTCAACACCCGCGTGTTGCGTGAGGCTGACAACGAGGCAAACCCTTTGCTTGAACGGCTTCGTTACCTGGCGATCACCGCCAACAACCTCGACGAGTTTTTTATGATCCGTTATGCCGGCCTGCTTCAGCAGCGGGAAAGCGGCTACAGTCGCCGCGATGACTCGGGTCTGACGGTTGACGAACAGATTCATCATATTTCGCTGGCCGTCCATAAAATGGTCCGGCATCAGTACCGGATCTGGCGGGCGATACTGTCTGCCCTGGCTGAACAGGGTGAAGTAAGATTTTATGAGGTCGACCGGTTGGACAGTCGTGGCCAGGAATGGCTGGCCGGCCACTTTCACGAAGCCATTTTCCCGGTAATTACCCCGCTGGCGGTGGATGCCGGCCATCCGTTCCCGTTCCTGGCCAACAAAAGCCTTAACCTGGCCGTGCGGATCAGCGATAAAAATGGTGAGGAGAAAACTGCGGTCATTCCGGTGCCGCGGGGACTCAACAGGCTAGTGCGGCTGAAAACGGCTGCCGGTCTGGGCTATCTGCTGCTGGAGGACATCATCGAACACTTTGCCGGCGAATTTTTTGTCGGCTACCGTATTCTGGAAGTGGCGGCATTCCGTATCACCCGTAATTCCGATCTGTCGATCGACGAGGACGAGGCCGACGATCTGCTGGAGGAAGTGGAAAAATCGCTGCGAATGAGAAAGCGTGGCGATGCGGTCCGCCTGGAGATTGAGCGGCGGGCTGGCGACAATCTGAGGAAATTTCTCCTTGACAGCCTGGAGCTGGACGTTGCCGAACTGTACGAAATCAACGGTGTGATCGACCTGACGGTTTATGCACCGTTCATTGACAGTCTTCCCCTGCCCCATATGAAATGGTCGCCTCAGCCTCCGCTCGACTGTCCGCAGCTGACGGAAGACCACGATATCTTTGCCGCCATCCGCAGTCAGGACCTGCTGCTTCACCACCCGTTCATGTCGTTTGAACCGGTGGTGGACTTCGTCCGGCGGGCGGCTGAGGATCCGGATGTGCTGGCGATCAAGCAAACCCTCTACCGGGTTAGCGGTGATTCGCCGATTGTGGCGGCGTTGTCGCAGGCGGCCGAAAATGGCAAGCAGGTTACGGTGCTGGTGGAACTCAAGGCCAGGTTTGACGAGGAGAAGAACATCCGCTGGGCCAGACGGCTGGAACAGGCCGGCTGTCACGTTATCTACGGACTGGTCGGCCTTAAAACCCATGCCAAAATGATTCTAGTTGTCCGTAATGAGTCGGGGGGAATCAAAC
>JAOAFP010000216.1 GCA_026416215.1 Negativicutes bacterium
GTACAACGTATAGTGCCCCGTTAAGCAGCTGGCCATTTTGCGATCCGTCGCAGGCATAGGTAAGATTTTGCAATACCAGCGTCACCTCTTCCTGATAAGTCGGATTCGGAGACTGACTGCCCTTTTCCGCACCAACCACCCCGCTGCCGACCAGGGCGGCAACCAACGTTAACAACAGCCCTATCCCCATTGTCTTAGCCATTTCACTATCCTCCCTGTCAAGCTGGTCCAAACGGGTTTATGCCGTAAAACCCCTTAAATTCGCAATGGTAGCACCTGTTTTCGTGGATCCTCAATACTCCCCGGAAACATCCTGATGATCTTTTGCAGCTGCTCCCGCAGCTGTCCACGAAGTAGACAGTTCCAACACTCACCGCAATTATCTGAGAGCTTTCTCTGTCCTTCCTCTCATCATGAAGCGGACGAAACGGCGTTTGTCAGGAGCAACCCGCGCCCCCCAAAGCTAAAATAAAATCACGTCCCATGCAGCGTTTTTAGTGCTTCCGGTTTTGTCAAGCCAGTTGTCATCACGTAATATCAAGTCAGCAGCCGACATTTTTTGTTAACTATATCCCCAGCACCCGCGACACCCGCTTGTACACCACCAGCGTGACCAGGCTGACCAGCACGCCCTTGAGCAGATTAAACGGGGCAAAGCACAACAGCAACAAATCGCGCTGGTTTGCGATATAAGGATTGGCCGCCCTGGCCATGGCCAGCACCGTTTCCAGAGGCAGACCGAGCAATTTGGCGTACAACGGCACAATTATCAGACCATTGACCAGTACGCCGGTTACGGTCATGATCACAACGCCGGTTGCCATACCAATTACCGCCATGGGCAGGGTCCGGCGGCAGCTGTAAAGCCAGGCGGCCGGCACGGCCAGGCTGATGCCGACGATAAAATTGGCCGCTTCCCCGGTAGCCATGGTAGTGGTAGCCGGCAGGTGGATGATGTTTTTCATCAGTTCAGCAGTCACCGCTGCCCATGGCCCCAGGGCAAAGCCGGCAATCATAACCGGCACTTCACTGAGGTCAAATTTGAGAAACACGGGGAACAGCGGCAGGCTGAAGTCAAAAAACATCAACACTGCCGCCACCGCCGCCATTATTGCGCACTTACTCATCCATTTTGTCTTGGTCATGACCGTCGCCTTCTTCCCCGGCCCCCAGTTTTATTTTAGCCCGGACAACTATTGCCCATTCACATCTTTGACGCAGCAGATCGCACCCCAGCCGCCACTGTCCGGTAAAGTTTCCGGTCTGGCTCCAGTTGTTGGCGGCGCAGCCGCCGCCGCAGAAAAATCTCGCCCAGCAGCCACGACAGTCCTGTCCGGAAAATATGTGACACCTGCTGAGTTGTTCCACCAGCGGCCAGTTTGTCACCCCCGACTCCAGCCCCCCCAGCCGGTGGGTTCGGCCGCCGGCAAACTGGTGACAGGGGTAGATATCGCCGTCGGCCGCCACCGCCAGGTACTGACTACCGGCCCCGCAGCCGCCGGCCAGTTTCTCCTCGCACTGGCTGGCGGCAAAATCGAGGTTGAAGTGAAAATAATCAAACGGCCGGCCACCAAGATGCCGCCGGACGTATAGGTCGGTCAGCCGCCGGTACTGTTGATCGAGGATCGGCAGGTGCTGCCCGGTAAGCGCCAGTCCGGGGATGGTGGTGACCACCGGTTCAAACGACAGCCGGTCAAAGCCCTGATCGAGCAAGTATTCGACGTCAGCGGCAAAATCTGGATTCAAGGCAGTGAATGTCCCCCGCAGGTAATAGTTTTCCCCGTGGTAGATACCCACTATCCGCCTGATGTTGTCGAGCACCCTGGCATGGCTCTGTCTCTTATACACATCT
>JAOAFP010000025.1:0-4757 GCA_026416215.1 Negativicutes bacterium
GTCCCGGGTCTCGACGGCAAGCGCGCCCTGACCTGGGGCCGGGCACATCCGCTCCGGCTCGAGGTACTCGGCGATGTGGCGCATCCATCCCATTCGATGCAGGCCGGCCGCCGCCAGGATCACCACGTTGAACACGAGGATGATTTCGCCAATCGAAAACCCGCTGCGCCGGTCGATCAGAATAGCCACAATTTCCGTCCCGTCCAGCGACCCGCCGTAACGGATGATCAGCCCCACCCCCAGGCCGATGATGATCCCTCCGAACACGGCAGCCAGGAACAGGTCGTCGGTCACCCGCGACATCGGTCTGAAAACCGCCAGCCAGTACGACAAAAACAACACCGCACACAGGGTGGACAGGGCAAACGACCTGCCAATGTGTTTGTAACCCAGATAGAGAAACGGCAAATTCAGCACCACTACGTACATGCCCAGCGGCCAGCCGGTGATGTAGCTCAGCATGATTGAAATGCCGACCACTCCGCCGTCGATGATCTGATTGGGGACCAGAAACACTTCGAGGCTGGCCGCCGCCAGCATCGCCCCGATAAAAATCATCACATAGCGTTTTACTGTCTGTACGGCCGGATTATGCTTCTTTCCCGGCACTGCCGTCACCCCTCTTTCCGGCCCGTCGGGCCAGCAGCCGGGCCAGCAGCCCCGGCCACCACCGGGCCAGGTAAATGGCCGCAACTTCCCAACCGCCGACGTAGACCTCCCGCCGGCCGGCCAGCAGCCCGGCCAGGACCTTCCGGGCCACCTTCTCCGGTGCAACCCCCCTCTCCTGGTTGCGGTCCAGCCGGCCGTGCCGCCCGCCGCCGGCCGTGATCGCGCCGAGGGGAAAATCCGTCCGGACATAACCGGGACAGACCACCAGCACCTTTACTCCCCGGTCGGTTACCTCGGCCCGCAACGCATCGCAGAACCCCTGCAACGCGTGTTTGGACGCCACGTACGGCGCCCGCTCCGGGGTGCCGACCTTGCCGCTGACGCTGCTGATCGCCACAATCCACCCCTGACGGCGGGCCAACATCTGCGGCAGCACCGCCTTGACCGCCGCTACCGTTCCGAAGTAGTTCACTGCCATTACCGCCTGATCGACGGCCATTGCCGTCTCCTCGACCCTGCCCCGGCTGCCGCAGCCGGCACTGCCGACCAGCACATCCACCCCTCCCCAGTGCCGGCCGATCGCCTCCGACGCCGTCGCCACCGCCCCGTGATCGGTCACATCCAGCGGCAACCGCCACACCTGCCGATCATCCAGGCCGAGCAGGCCGGCTGTCTCGTCCAGAGCCCCGGCCCTCCGTCCCGACAGCACCAGCCGGACACCGTGGCGGGCAAACTCAACAGCCAGCGCCCGGCCAATCCCGCTGCCCGCCCCGGTAATCCACACCACCTTGCCGGCCAGACTGACTGCCCCGGACATACCCAGCCCGCTCAGGCGAAAATCTTCCGGCTGCCCGGTTTTTCAAACGGCAGCCCCCGGGCACACAGCGGGCACCCGTCTGCCTCCCAGCTGGCTATATTCAGCCGGGCGGCGGCAAACAACCGGTAAGGCGGCCTGTCCAGCTGGCTGCGGTCAACCAGCGCTGCCACCCCCACCACCCTACCGCCCCACTGGCTAACCAGCCTGGCGGTCTCGATACACGACTTGAAAGTGGTGGTCACGTCCTCGGCGATCAGCACCCGATCACCCGGTTCAATGGCAAACCCCCGCCGCAAGGTCATCTGCCCGCGCTCGTCGCGCTCGCAGAAAATATTGGGTTTGCCAGCCTGCCGGGCCAGTTCGTAGGCCACCAGAATCCCTCCCATCGCCGGTCCCAGCACCAGATCGAACTCAACGTCGATCTGCGCAACCAGCCCGGCCACCACGTCAGCCGCCAGCCACGGCCGGGCCAGCAGCCGGGCACACTGACAGTAGCGGTCGCTGTGCCGTCCGCTGGACAGCAAAAAATGCCCCTCCAGCAATGCCCCGGACTCCACCAGGGCGCTAATCACCCGATCACCCGCCTCGACAGTCACACTCCCATCCCCCTTTTTTAACGTCCGGGGCGGCAGTCAGCCGGCCACCGCCAGTCCGCCGCGCAGTTCCTGCAAATTCCCCAGCCCCTGCTCCCGGCAGAAAGCTTCAAGTCCGGCGGCAATCTGTCCGGCCAGCCCCAGCCGGTAAAAATTGGCCGTACCGATCTGCACTGCCGTTGCCCCGGCCAGAATGAACTCCACCACGTCACCGGCCGACTGGATTCCGCCCATTCCCACCACCGGCACCGCGACCGCCCGGCTGACCAGATACACTGCCCGCAGGGCCAGCGGCTTGATCGCCGGCCCGGACAGCCCGGCAAACAGGTTGTCAAACACCGGCCGCCGGCTGGCTACATCAATCGCCAACCCCTGAAAGGTGTTGACCAGCGACAGGCAGTCGGCGCCGGCCTGCTGGCAGGCCAGGGCCACCGCCACGATGTCGGCGGCATTGGGCGACAGCTTGACCATCAGCCGCTGCCCGGTCAGCCCCCGCAGTCGGGACACCAGCCCGCCGGCCGTGTCCGGATCGAGGCCAAACGCCATTCCCCCGGCCCTGACATTGGGACAGGAGATATTGACCTCGATCATATCGGCGTCCACCGCTGCCAGCCGGTCCACCACCCGGCAGTACTCATCTTCCCCCGAGCCGCTGACGTTGACGATCAGCCGGCTGCTGAGCTCCTGCCGCATCCGCGGCCAGATTTCGGCGATAAACCTTTCTACCCCGGGGTTTTCCAGACCGATACTGTTCATAAGCCCGGACGGGGTTTCCCACAGCCGCCGGCCGCGGTTGCCCGTACGCGGTTCGGCAGTCACCGCCTTACTGACTATCCCTCCCCAGCCGCCAGCCTGACCGATGGCAGCCTGCTCCAGGCCAAACCCGAAACAGCCAGACGCGGCGATCAGCGGATTGGCCAACGGCAGGCCGCACAGGTCCAGACCCAGGCAGTCCATCCCTCCCCGCCTCCCCTACAGCGATGTCAGCCAGCCGGCCGGGAACGCCGGACCGTCGGCGCACACCGCCCGTTTCCCGTGTACGGTGTCCACCACGCATCCCCGGCAGGTCCCCAGGCAGCAGGCCATATTTTCATCCAGCAGCAGATAAGTCCGCTGTTTATCCAGCCGCGGGTGATGGCCGACCGCCCGCAGCAGTGGCCGCGGGCCGCAGGCGTACACCCAGTCGTAGGTCCGGTCGTCGAGATAGTCGGTGGGATAGACCGGCCAGCCCGGCCGCCCGGCTTCGCTGGCCGGCCGGACCTCCACCCCCAGCCGGACAAACTCGTCAAGGTCAGGCGGAAGCTCGGCAAAACCGGCCAGCAGGTCGACCGCGCAGCCCTGCCGACGAAGATGGCGGGCGGCCAGCAAAAACGCCCCGATGCCGGCCCCGCCGGCCACCAGCGCCACCCGCCCCGGCCGCCCCGGCCACGGCAACTCACGGCCAAACGGCCCGTGGCATTCCAGTCGGCTGCCCGGCGGCATAGCGGCCAGCGCCCCGGTTCCGGCCCCGCAAACCTGGTAGACAAACTGCCAGTGCTGGTCGTCCGCCTCGTAAACGGCCAGCGGCCGCCCCAGCCGGGACGGGGCACCGGGAATGGTCAGCCCGGCAAACTGCCCAGCCGCCACCTCTCCCCGGCCGGCCGTCACCGTCAGCCGGTAGCCGGCCGGCTCAAACCACCGGCGATTGTCCACTATCTCCACTACCCGGCTTTCACAGCCCATAGCCGGCCTCCGCTGCCAGCCGCACCAGCTCGGCCCGGGCGGCAGCGGCAAAATCGCCGCCGGTCCTGCGCCAGGCCAGCAACACCGCCCGCGACAGATTGACCACCCCCCGCCGTTCTTCGCCCAGCAGGGCCCGCACCACCTCCGGGCTACCGCCCTGGGCACCGTAACCGGGGATCAGCACCATCATCCCCTCCAGCCGCTGACGCCAGCGTCCGGCTGCTCCCGGTTCGGTACAGCCCACCACCACGCCCAGCGGGCTAACCTGATCGACCGTCTGCCCGGCCGCGATCGCCAGTAGCCGCCCGGCCACCACCTCGCAGACCAGCCGGCCGTCGGTCCCGGCCAGGGCCTGGATGTCGCGCCAGCCGGGATTGGATGTCTGCAGCAAAACAAACCCTCCCTTGCCGGCGGCAAAGTAGGGGAAGTATTCTTCCAGGCTGTCAAACCCCAGGTAAGGATTGAGGGTGATGATATCGGCAGCAAAATCGCCAGTAAAGTGAGCCTGGGCATACTGACGGGCTGTGGCGGCAATGTCGCCCCGCTTCACGTCGGCGATCACCACTGTCCCCCGCTGGCGCAGGTAGGACAGGGTATCGGCGTAAGCTGCCATTCCCTGTACCCCGGCTGCCTCGTAGTAGGCGATCTGGACCTTGAACCCGGCTACCAGCTCGCAGGTGGCGTCGATTATCCGGCGGTTAAACTCAGCCACCGCCGCCGCCGGCGCGGCGAACTGACGCCGAAAGTCTTCCGGCAGGTAATCGGCGGCTGTATCCAGCCCCACGCAAAACGGCAGCCGTTCCCGCCCCCGCTGCCATAGTCTGGTCATCGCATTCATTGGCTGGTACCCTCTCCCCACTGGTATTTTCTTTCCCCGCCCACGTAAGTGGAAACCACCCGGCCCCGGACCGGCCGCCCGGCAAACGGGGTATTGCAGCTTTTGGAATAAAACCCGTCCACCCCTATCCGGTATTGGGCCGCCGGGTCGAACAGCACAAAGTCTGTCTCTTATACAC